>DUKW01000111.1 GCA_013329105.1 Candidatus Methanomethylophilaceae archaeon
CGATCGCACCCAATACACATGCCTCGAGGCGGTTTTTAGAGAGGTCGACGAACTCTTCCAGTTTTGGCAGGAGTTTCTTTGCGACGATATCGGACCGTTCTTTCAGTTCTTTATAAGGATCTTTAAGAGGTAGCTCGCTGTATGCGGCTCTGTGGACATTGGTAGCCATTCTCGCCGAGTTGTCTACTACATCAAAGTCCCGTACTATAGTTTGAAGGGCGGCTTTGATAGGTCCCCTACCATCCTCTCCCTCTACTAACCTTGACTGGAAAAGCACCCTTCTCAAGAGACAGGGAACGCACTCCGGATCGGATCTCATCGATCCCCGATATCCTTCATACACATTTATCTATCGCAGGGCTCCGCAATTCTTACTTAAATATCGATTGACGCGAAAATCGTTATTAAGTCGCATGCTCTTCCCTTTTTGATGCACACAGTCTCTGTAGGGATAGCAGCGTACAATGAGGAGAGAAATATTCGGCGCTGTATTGAAGCTATACTCGGTCAGCAGCCTGGTGACTACGAGTTGGTGGAAGTTATCGTCATCTCGAGCGGTAGCACAGACAGGACCAATGATATTGTCGAGTCGATTGCCGAGATTGATCCTCGAGTGAAGTTGCTGAAACAGGATAGACGTGAAGGTAAGGCCTCAGCTTTGAACTTATTTATGAAGAATGCCTCTGGAGATATTTTGGTACAGGTAAACGCTGATGCTGTCATCTCTCCCGATGCCATAAGTAAGCTCATAAAGCCATTCGATGATCCTAATGTAGGAGCTGTGGCGGGCCATCTGGTACCTGTAAATGATACCAAGGATTTTTTCGGTTTTGCGGTGAACCTTGTTTATAATCTTCATCACGCTGTTTCCTCTGTGAGCCCTAAGGCGTGTGACTTTGTTGCATATCGCAATCTCCATATGGAAATGCCTAACTATGTGAATACTGATGAGGATTGGTTGGCTAATAGCGTTCTTAGCCATGGTTATAAATTGGCATATGGATCTGGTGCAATAGCCCATGTAAAGGGTCCTTCCAACCTCTATGATTTTCTGAATCAGCGGATAAGGATAAACATCGGTGAGAACTACATGAAAAGGCGTTTCGACTATCTTCCTCCTACAAAAAATACGGCATTAGTTTTCAACTCCCTATTGATTGTTATACGTGAGGAAAGACCGAACCCACTCAAACTGATGAGCACGATCATGTTGGAGGCTATATCAAGGGGGTATGCGAAACTATATGTGATGCTGGGGTTCAAGGATCATAATATGTGGAAGATGATCGAGTCGACAAAAGAGGTCTAAGATCTGTTAGATATATGTTGTAAATGAGGGTAAAATCAATTTTTCTATAAACGTCGGTGAAAGTAATGAGAAGGTGCTTGCCCCGGGTCGCCTGGATAGTCTTGGTAGGTATACTCCTGAGGATAATTCTCATTCCATATTTCACAACCCCGTTTGATTTTACATTTTGGCTCCACAGTGCTAACGATGTGCTTTCCGGTCTAACTTTTTATGAGCGCGGTTTATTCACCTATCCGCCGGTGTGGGGGTTTTTCTTCATACCTTTCGTTGTGTTGCTTTCTCTTATCACCGGGACAGGATCGTTTAGTACTTGGGTACCAGTGTTGCAAGAGGCTGTGGACACTCTGAATGTAGGAGCTGCGACGATAACGAGCCCCACCTTCAACATTGCTATAAAGGCTCCGCTTCTGATCCTTGATATCCTCATGATGTTGACGATATACAAGGTCGTCAAAGAAAGGAATGGTATCAGAGCTGCCAACGCCTCCGCCGCCCTATGGTTCTTGAACCCTCTTGTTATCTACGAATCTTCCATTCACGGGATGTTTGATGTCATACCGACTTATTTTCTGATACTTTCCATACTTTTTGTAATGGCTGAAAGGCCATTATTGTCTGGTATTTCTTGGGGACTTGGTGTTTTGAGTAAACTGTTTCCAGTCTATATCGGTCCTTTGCTGCTAGCCATAATATATTACAAGGGAGAAAGGAACAAGGTAAGGCAGTTTTCCCTCTTCTTTGCGGGAGCTGCTTTGAGTTCCGCCATAACCATACTGCCTTTGTTGTTGACTGGTGACTTCGACACGATGTTTCAGACGATATTCAAAAGAATGGAAAGTGTTAGCTCTTTTGGGGGAATCACGCCCCTGGCATTAATTGATCGCCTATTGGGGATCAATCTCCAATCTGCAATCTCTTCAAACTACGCTCTCTTCGCACTTATCGGTAACACATTGATTATTCTTAGCCTATTGGCAGCGATACTGGTTGTGAGGAAGAGCAAAGGCGATATTGCTTATAAGGTGTTCCCGTCTGTATTCCTTATATTACTTGTTGTTCTTTGGACGAACACTGTCACAAACGCCCATTATCTGATTTGGGTACTGCCCTTTATGATATTAGTATACGGACTTAATAATAAGCCTAGATGCGCCTTGCTAATAGTGATAATGTCCGTAATGGCCACCCTCTTCGAGATTGGGCTGTCGGGACCTCATTATCTGGCTGCCCCTTTAGCAGTGTACACAGATGTCATTTCTATACAATGGGTGGTAGAAGGTATATATTATTATCATGAAGCCTCTCTTTTCGGGTTGGCACTCAAAGATATGGTTTACGCCATATCCGTTATAGGAGGGTCGTTAGCACTCATTGTCTTCGCCTATGATTCTTTGCTGAGCTTAAGGGGGGTGAAAGAATAAGGATCAACGAAGAGATCTGGGTAATGATTTTATTGATTGGGATAATAGTCGCTGGGGTATTTCTGACATATTCCCCCATAATAGAGTCGGCGAATGTGAACATGCACATGGAGGACGGTGAAATTGTATTGGATATCTACGCAGGGTATTCCTCTAAAGACATTCATATTTTAATGTTCGAAGGTAGCGAGGAGTGGAAGAAGGTTGAGGAGGTGATAATTTTTTCCGATATCAGCAATTCTTATCCCTTCATCACCAAGAAAGCGGTGGCAGACTTTACCATGAACATGCAGAACACAATGCGTATTATGGGTAGTAACGTTAACGTTCTTAGCGTGGGATTCGAGGACCTTTTCTCAGTGATAGAGGACGTCGATGATGCGAAAGGGAAGGCTTTGATAGTCCTGACGGGAATATTGCCCAGTACCGTGTTCAACGGCAGCGATGGCGTACTCATAGACTGGATATCCGCTGGGGGAACAATGCTCTGGTTTGGGTCACCACTGGGAAACTATCAGGGCGGCAGCTCAGCAATAAACGATTCGATTAAGTTCCAGCTCAGTGCATGGGGAACAAGCGGTTTGGTATATAACGGTCAGCCAGGGGAGACAGCATCATCTCCAGGACCGAAAGCCGAACTCATCGGTCATCAATATAATCACATTAGCAACGGTCTCTATGTTGCTGAGGTCGAAACCCTGGGAGGAGTTTCTTTGGGTTGGGAGGAATCCGGAATCACAAGTCTGGCCGTGCTGCCGTTGGGAGAAGGATATGTCTTCGTTTTCGGCGGTGAGATGACAAGAGGAAAAACCTCAATGAATGCCGCTGCCCATATGCTCTCTGCTCCATGGGGTGCTATGGACATAACATTTTCAGAGTCAGTCCATCTTGAAGGAAAAGAAACTCATGAAATGACCCTCTTACCCGAGGCTCCCAGAGTCTTCGTTTATGTTTTTGACAGTTGTCCAATGCCTACTTTCGGGCAAAGTCAGATGTTTCTGCTGGCCCAATAAGGGCCAGAGCCATTTTTCACATTCTGGAGGAGATATAGGCTACAGAACAGGCACATCAGTGCTGATACAGCTAGTATTCCCAGAGCAAGTTGTTCTATCGTGTTATGGAAGAGACCCATGACGATGATCTCCAAGATTGAGAAAAGAGCTATGATCGCGACGAACCTATGACCATCTGATGCCAGCCCAAAGACTAGGAAAAGATTGCCGATTCCAAAAAAGGTCATGGCAAAACATAGAGGGACTAATGCATCAGCAGCCCCGACATACGCCTCCCCATAAAGTATTGTGAGTACTAAATCTGGAAATGCAGCTATAGCTAGGGTAGGTATAATGCAGAGGATCAATGAGGACAGGAGTGCCTTTTTTAAGATAGGTATGGGGTCGTCCCCCATTTTTAGGGCGGAGGTAACCTGAGGGAAGAGTACGGTAGCTACACAGGCGGGGAGAAACACAATCAGTTTGCTCATCTGGGATGCCGCAGCAAAAAGGCCAGCCTGTTCGCCCTCTATGAAGATCCTGACTGCCACAAGGTCGACATTGGTAAGGAGGCCGTATGATACGGCCGCCACCATTGATGGTAGGACAAAAACGCCTACCTTCCCCATGTCAAACGAAGGCGCCTTTATGAAAAAATATCTAGCTGCAGGTGCGGCGGTCAGTATGAGCGAAACCACAGTAGCTAGTACTGCGGCTAGGAACGCTCCCCCTACACCATAGCCTATGGTAACAGCGACTATCCCTGTGATTATCTTGAAGAATGCGGTGATCACCTGTTGAGCGCTGAACCATCCGAACATCTGCAAAGCCTGTATTGTGCCCTGATAAACACCAAACATCAGTTTGAAGAAAACGCCAATTGCCAGCATGGAGACCAGGTAAGGCGACGACAGGGAAAGCCCCCGCTCGATGATTGGTGTGAGGAAAATTATCACCAGGGCAGCCAATCCACCGATGACCGCTGTCAAGAGTGTAGTTCTTTTCAGCAGTCCAGCAATTTTTGCCTCGGAGCCCTCGGCATAGTACTCGGTGACAAAACGGGTCATTATGTTAGATACGGTCTTGAGCGGAAGAGACAATATCATCAAAAGGGACATTATCGCCGCCAGCTCGGAATATTGGATTGGAAGGAGCGCTCTGGCCATATATATGTGAAACAAATAGTCCATTCCGCTACCGACTATCATGGCGGCTAGCAGCATCATAGTCGGTCTGAACATTGTATCTTCACGTATGTCCATCCGTAGCACCTTCCGTCTGCCACTTCTTTTAGGAGTCTAACACTTAGCTTATCAGTCGAGTCATAAGAGCAGAGATCGTCCTTCCCACTGAGCCGCATTGGCCGATTATTGAGCTTATCACCAAAGGGGATATTTTGGACTGCCCAGCGCTCCTGGGCTGGAACTCGAAATCAATTTCTTTAATCGTTATATCCCGAGGGCAAAATTTCAGTATATCAAATAGTATCTTGAATCCCCTGCGTTCTATTGCATCATAATTCTCTTTTATCGTAGCCTGCACGATTTTTGTTTTGCCTCCAAAGAAACCGGACATTATATCTGTGCTCTCCGGTTGGTCCTTGAACCAGAGATAAGTGTAAGCTAAGAGATGGGCGGCATAGGAAGAAACCCTTCGAAATGGGGGGAGCGCGCCGCGGTCAGTGCGAGCACCGATCACAAGGTCACCCCCCTCCCTCAGTGCTCTCGCGATCTCAGCCACTTTTGCTGGAGGATGTTGAAAGTCACAATCCATGACGATGAAGTACTCTGTAGTGCTCATCATTATCCCGTCGACGATGCTGGCTGAAAGGCCACGGTCGCTTACATCCCTTACTACCAACTTAATTCTTTCATCCCTTTCGGATATTTGTGAGACGATATTATGTGTACCGTCATCAGAGTTGTCGTCCAGGACGATGATCGTGGCAGCGGTGTACAATGAGCGAAGCTCAGAGAGCATAGGGCCTATATTTTCAGCTTCGTTTAGAGTCGGGAGAATAATGGTCAGATCATCATAGGCTTCTATGTTCATTGACACCACTCAGAGACCACCGGCAAAAAGGCCCGCATCCTCGATAGAACAGACTATATTAAAAAGAATGGGGTAGTGAAAACGGGTAAAAATCTCATGTCGTTGTCAGAAATAATAATATATAGGAATCACAATAAGACCAATGATGAAGGAGTCTTACCTGTCGCCATCATTCTTAGCGGTTGGCAGCGTAGGCTCTGTAGTACTATAGGACCGCCAGCTCTAGCCTGCGGTCCAATCATTTTCTGGAGGTGTTTTCCATTAGAGGATCTGAGATAATCGTGGATGTCCTGCGCTCTGAGAATGTGGAGCTCATGTTTGGCATACCTGGAGCGGCAACGCTGCCCCTGTATGACGAGCTCTTGGACTCAGGAATCAGGCATATATTGGTCCGCCATGAACAAGGAGCCGCTCACATGGCGGATGGATATGCGCGCATAAAGAGGTCGCCAGGAATATGCATAGCCACATCCGGTGCTGGGGCCACCAATCTCGTCACTGGCGTAGCAACAGCCTATCTAGACTCATCACCAGTTATTGCAATAACTGGGCAGGTTCCCACCAACGTTATGGGCAGTGACGGCTTTCAGGAGGCAGATATATTCAGCCTTATGATGCCTATTACCAAGCATAATTTTCGTGTCACCGATCCCTCTACCCTGGCCACTGATCTTCGCTCCGCCTTCCGCATATCTATGTCAGGGCGTTTTGGGCCGGTCCATATTGACATACCGAAGGATGTTCTCACCCGCGAAAACGGTGTTCAGCCCCCTCCGACGTCCGTCGATGCCACACGCCCAGGACCTCGCTCTGATGAGGCTCTTGTGGCAGCCAAGATGTTGATGGCGGCCGAGAGACCCCTTATCATGCTTGGAGGCGGTGCAAAATGGTCAAGGGCCGGTACTGAGGCTTTGGCCATAGCTGAGAAGCTAGCTGCACCCATAGTCACCACGTTGATGGGTAAAGGAGCCGTTCCAGAAACCCATCCTCTTGTCTTGGGTTTGGTCGGTATGCACGGGCGCGCTGCGGCGAACTACGCTCTCGATAACTGCGATGTTCTTCTTGCTGTTGGCGCAAGATTCAGTGACAGAACTGTCGGTGAGGCCGGTTCCTGTAATATGAAGGTTATACATGTCGATATAGATAGAACAGAATTGGGAAAGAACATCTGTCCCACTCTGGGAATTGTTGCCGATGCCAAGGCCGCACTCTCAGCCATAAACGATCTGATCGACCTGAAGATCCACAGCAGTATGTGGTCTAAATCATCAGGCGATATGATGGGGCGATGTGACTGTGACATTGATGTCTGTGAAGACCCCATCAGCCCTCGTAAGGTGATATTCGAATTGAACCGCATTCTTCCACAGGATGCCATAATCGTCACTGAGGTCGGGCAATGTCAGATGTGGGCCGCTCATTTTCTGGAGATAAGGGACCAGCGGACCTTTGTCACATCTGGCGGCCTGGGTACGATGGGTTTCGGACTTCCTGCCGCAATTGGAGCCAAGTTTGCTGCTCCAGACAGAAAGGTCATTGATATAGCCGGCGACGGCAGCTTCATGATGGTGTGTCAGGAGCTTGCCACCGCATCCAAGGAGAACATCCCCGTTGCCGTGGTCCTTATGAATAATACCCGTCTGGGTATGATCAAACAACATCAGCGGATCTTTTACGGCAATCGCCTCACGGCCCAGGATCTCAGCGGTGTTGATATGGTCAAGTTGGCGGAGGCCTTCGGCGCTGAAGGAATTCGCGTCGACGACTATAGGGACCTCGTTCCCGCCCTCGAGACGGCTTTGGAGAGCGAAGGTCCCGTCTTGGTTGACATACAGATTAATAGGGAGGAGGACATCTTCCCGTTGACCCTTAGAACCGCAGCGGGCAGCACCGTCTACCGCGGCTCTTGTCCCTATAACGGAGGTTGCTAAGATGGAAGTCATTTCGATGATAGTCAATGACGAGTTCGGAGTCATGCAGAGAATTATGGGTGAGTTTACCCGTAAAAGGATCAATGTGGAAACAATTGTTGTCGGTAAGTGTGAGGTCCCAGGCAAAGCCCGCATAGTCCTCACGGTTCTTGACAAGGAGATGGCGGATATCGCTGTGGAAAGACTGGGCCGTCTGCATGACGTTGAAGATGTAGAGATCGTTGATGAATCGAGGCAATCTGCATATGCCCTTATTTCTACCAGCAAGGGTTGGATCGGTCTTGTAGGCAGTCGGAATGAGGTCGCGGAGATAATCGAAAGGGCCCGGCCTGAGCACTATATAAACACGGTCAACGCTCTTTAAGGGGGAAAAGAAATTGAAGTCAACTGAAAAGATATGGATCAACGGGGAGTTCGTAAAGTGGGAGGATGCAAAAGTCCATGTGTTATCGCATGCCCTGAATTACGGGACGGGTGTCTTTGAAGGCATAAGGGTGTATCCCAACTCCAACGGTAAGGCGATCTTCCGTCTCAAGGATCATATGAGGCGTTTCTTTGACGGTTTGCGAGTGATGGACTTCCATTTACCTTACACATTGGAAGAGATGTGTGAAGCGGTCAGGGAGACCGTGAGGGTTAACGAGGACGTAGATTATCTAAAGCCATGTGCCTTCCTGGCAGGGGAAGCCGTTGGTCTAAATCCCGTAGGCGTTCCTATTTCTGTGAGTATAACCGCTGTTAATATGGGTTCATATCTGGGCAAAGAGATTCAAGAGAACGGTGCCAAACTCATTATATCATCATGGAAGAGACCATGGAATATGTCATCACCTGCTGGGGCGAAGATCAACGGTCTGTACGTCACTTCCTGTCTTGCAAAAATGGAAGCCGTCAAGTTAGGTGCCGATGAGGCCTTGATGTTGAATGCTCAGGGCAACGTCGCTGAATGCAGTGGGGAGAATATATTCATAATTAAGAGGGGAAAACTATATACCCCAAAAACCACCGACAGCATACTGGAAGGCATCACACGCAACTCTATAATAAAGTTGGCACGCGATATGGGTTATGAGGCTTTGGAAAGCGAGGTCTCGAGGTTGGAGGTATATACTGCCGATGAGGTGTTCATGACGGGTACTGCGGCGGAGATAACGCCAGTCACAATGATCGATCATCGTCCCATAGGTGACGGCAGGCCAGGCAGCTTAACGCGTCAGCTACAGGAAGCCTTCCATAACGTGGTGAGCGGTAAGGACAGGCGTTACGCAGACTGGCTAGAGTATGTCTAATTTCGTAACAATTTGTTAGAATGAAAGGAGGGATTGATATGGGAAAGACTAAAGATAATCTTCAGAAGGCATTTGCAGGCGAGTCGCAAGCCAACAGGATGTATATCGCCTTTGCGGCCAAAGCCCAACAGGAAGGGTTTGCGCAGGTGGCTAAACTGTTCCGCGCCGCAGCAGAATCCGAAACGATCCATGCTCTTGCCCACTTCAAAGCGATGGGTGCTGTGGGTGATACTGCTGAGAATGTGGAAAAAGCCATCAAAGGTGAGAATTATGAGCATACGGAAATGTACCCGGATTTTATTGCCCAGGCCAAGGAGGAGGCGGACAAAATCGCGGAGCGAACCTTCACTTATGCGATGAATGTGGAGAAATACCATGAAAACGAGTTCATTGCCGCCAAGAAGGCCGTGGAGGCAGGAAAGGATCTTCCCGAGGAAGACCTCTACGTATGCAAGGTCTGCGGTTACGTATCAAAAGGAAAACCGCCAATGGAGTGTCCAGTTTGCGGTTCCGGGCCAACGGCCTTCAAGAAGGTAGATTGAGCAACAAAAAGGTGCTACCAGTATACTGCGGCGGAATCAACAACTCTTTTATACAGGGAGCACATGCCATAATCCCGCTCTTTTGAGCCGATGACTGATGACGATGCCCTATAGGTATCGGAAGGAGGTAATCCAATGTCCATATACGTGAAATACGAGACCCCAAAGGAACTCGCCGAGAAAACCTATACCCTCGTGGAGACCGCTAGGGAAACAGGTAAGATTAAGAAGGGAAGCAATGAGGTGACCAAGGTGGTGGAGAGAGGTGAAGCGGCCCTGGTAGTAATGGCCACAGACGTCGATCCCCCCGAGATCCTTGCGCATATGCCTTTGCTATGTGAGGAGCGCAAGATTCCCTATGCCTATGTGCCTAGCAAGGCAGAATTGGGAAACGCCACCGGTCTGGAGAAGCCCACAGCTTCCATCGCCATTCTCGACGTAGGTAGGGGAAAACCGTTATACGATGAGATCGTGAAAGCAGTAGAAGCGCTCAAGCACTGAGGGGAGCGCAATGGTTGACAGTTCAAGTATACCGTCCGAAGTCGTAGAGATCATTGGTCGTAC
>DUKW01000168.1 GCA_013329105.1 Candidatus Methanomethylophilaceae archaeon
GTCAAAAACTTATTGAACTGAAGCTCCGCCTCAGAGAACAAAGGCCCTGCCAAATATATTCTGTGAGGATGTTCAATCATAGAGGAGCAATGATTTAAGTACTTAAAGATATGTTTTGCGCCAACCGGAGAAATTAATTTGAGTATAAACACAAAAAACTCCACCAGGAAACCACCTCGTAAATTTAATTCTAGCAGGCCTGCCAAAAAGGACAGCAAAAGGCAACCTATGCTGAGCACAAGTCGTATAGGCCCTTTTAAATATGATGTAAAGGCCATATTGGATAAAAGCGCTATGGAGCCATCAACGGCTTCTTCGTTCCTAGCGACTCTCATCGCTAAGGCTTCACGCAACTCCATAAAGGAGGCAAAAATTTTTGCCAAGGAATTCGTGGGGGAGGGCAACCTCAGTGAGGAAGAGTACGCTAAGCTCAGTCGCCTCTTGGACCGTTATAGCAAGTACCGCTGACAAGGTCATTATGCACTACACAATCTGCTCGCCCGGCCGATCCTTTGTATTACGTCTTGAGGATGGGGACGTCCTTCATGAAGCCGTAGAAGCCTTTGCTATAGAACAGGGGATTACTGCTGCATCGGTGATGGCGGTAGGTGGTGCTGACGATGGATCCACTCTGGTCGTGGGCCCCAATGACGGGAACGAATCTCCAATAAGGCCGATGAAACATGTCCTGGCGGGGGTACATGAGTTCATAGGTGTAGGTACAATCTTTATTGATGAGACAGGTAAACCTACGCTTCATATGCACGCGTCATGTGGTCGCGAAGGGAAGGCAGTCACTGGTTGCGTTCATGCAGGCGTGAGTGTTTGGCTTGTCATGGAGCTGGTCATACATGAACTTCTTGGATGCGATGCCACACGCCTACACGACCCCATAAGCGATTTTGACCTTCTTCATATTAAATAAACTTACTCAGATCTGAAATTATTAGGCTTTATGCTTTATATAATCATCAATTCTCGAATTCTAGATCTATGTAAATAGGACAGTGATCCGATCCCATCACCTCAGGCATTATACCTGCATGCTTCAAGGACTCACGCATATTCTCGCTTATGAAAAAATAATCTATTCTCCAGCCAACGTTTCTTTCCCTCGCTCTAGTTCGCATGGACCACCATGTGTAGAGCCCTGGCCCTTCATCGAAGACACGAAGACTGTCCAGGAAACCCATAGCTAGGAAACGATCTATCCATTCTCTTTCTTCTGGTAAGAAACCAGAGACATCAGAGTTTTCCTTAGGACGGGCCAGATCTATTTCTTTATGGGCAGTGTTGACATCCCCACAGACAATCACTCTCTCCCCTCTTTCCAGAAGCTCTCTACATAACTCCATGAACTCTTCGTAGAATTCCATTTTGTACTCTAGCCTCTCCGCTGAGGCTTTACCATTTGGGAAATAAACGTTAAAGAGTAAGAACTCTGGATAACGCAACATACACAATCTACCCTCATCATCGAACCGTGTTGAAAAAGAGAAAGAGACCTCTAAGGGTTTCTGCAAAGTATATGTTGCCACACCAGAATATCCTCTTTTTTTTGGTTTGGACATATATAAATTATACCCATCAATGTGCCCAAGATCATTACTGAGCTGTTCTTCCCACATCTTTGTTTCCTGCAGGCAGAGTATGTCAGGGGCCTCAGCCTCGACCCATTCTTTGAATCCTTTCTTTTCTATCGAACGTAAACCGTTCACGTTCCAGGAGATCAATCTGATACATATCACCCCAAGCGTTATAGAGCAAAAGCACTATTGCACCCGATGATTTAACTTTATTTTTATATTATTAACATACCTTAGTATGGAGAAAATGCAACAATGTTGCACAATATATTATTTTTCACTCCCAAAATACCTATATTTGTCTCAATTCTTTATTGAGTGAAACAAAGTTGCGAACCACACATAACAACGTATAAATACACTGATTCATGTAACATGTCATAGGGATTGCAATGGGTTACGAAGAGCTATTTCCGAAAAACGATCTCGAGGGTTGGCATGCAAATGCCGCCAAGAGATTTGCAAGTCCCTTCGTAGACAACTTCCACGACAGAATCGATGTGGATCCGATTATCCTATCGCATGCTGCTGTGGCCTGTGGGTTCACTATCAGAGACTTCTATGAGAAGCCTGAGTTGGGAATCCATTGTGTGGGCTATATCTCTGAACTCTATGACCTTCTACCGGTTACCCACTGGTTCTTCTCGCTCCCGTGGGTCACTGAGCTGGGGCTTACCTTGGAGTACAAAGAGACCCTGCCTCCAATATCTACCGGACCGGTTCTGAGCGGTCCAGAGGATGTTGAGAAGCTGGAGCCCGTCTCGAAGGAAGATCTGAAAAAGGGATGGACGTTGCCACAGTTCTACAACCTTTATGACTATGTCGCAGAGAATCTGCCGCACACCCTCGTGCCGATATCTTATGGTTTCGACCTGGTTGGGGCAGCTGCGGAGCTCGTAGGGGTTGAAGAGTTCATAATGTGGACGTTTACTGATCCTGACATAGCGCATAAATTGGTCAATACGTATGTGGAGACATCCATAAATGGTGCCGATGCTCTAGCCGAGAAATATGGCAGTGCTATGTTGATTGTTGGATCTGTGCTGGCGAACAACGATATCTTTGCCGATGAGCAGGTTGAAGAGTTCTCTGCCAAGAAGATGGGTTACTATGTTGACCAGTGTTTCAGGCGTGGTGCTGGCCCACAGGTATTCTATCACCTATGCGGTAATCACGAGACCTCTTATAAAGTGTTCAAAAGGAATCTCACCTTCTCACCGTTTAACGTTTTGCACATCGGTTATAAGGGCTCAAAGGTGTTCCCCTCCGACCTCCTAAAAGAGGAGTTCCAAGACCTGACCACTTGTATGGGATCTGTTGATACCAAATTGATGATCAACCCCAATCCCAGGGTGGTCTATGAGCAGAGTAAGGAACAACTCTTGGCAGGTCGTGACGCAAAGAAGGGCTACATCTTGGGCACGGCCTGTGAGACACCGCCATACACCATACCCGGCAACCTGCTGGCTATGACTCGTGCGGCGAGAGACTTCGGTACATATGGAACATGGTGAGGTGATGATGATGGAGTATGTATTCTCTGACGCAGTAACAGAGACCCTAGGATCAAGAGGTCTTAAGGAAGATGACATAAAAGCCGTCATCGACTATGCGGAGAGCTCCAACGACAAGATCACTGATGGCGAGAAGTTCCTCGCCAAGAAGGAGATCGGAGACCTCACCGTGTACGCCGTCTACAAGATCGACGGAGGCAAAGCCATAGTTGAATCTGGTTACTCACATAAGATGAAGATCCTTGACATCGTTCAGGACACTGAGGATGCTGAGGGATGGACCTATGTGAAGAATGGCGCTAAGTTGAGGCGGGGGCATACCAACCTTACCTATATGGGCGCCACCAGATCCGGTCCGAGTCTTTGCGAACCCACCTCTGGCGAATCTTGGTTTGAAGAGTATCTGGCTGCTGGTGCACTCACCGCAGCTGAGGGTCTTTTCGAGCAGAAGAGGGCTTAAGAACAAACAGCCGCGCAAGCGGCTTCTTTCATTATTTATTCTCTTCATCCAGTTATTTCAAAAGTATTAATTATTCTTAGCATCAATCACCTGTTGATTTGTATGAC
>DUKW01000027.1 GCA_013329105.1 Candidatus Methanomethylophilaceae archaeon
TTGCCTCCAGTTCCTCCTCATCCTTGATGCTGCGTGCCTTCTCTATCGCTCCGTTTGCGTCATGGAAACGCAATTCCTCGTTCAACGATCGCAGATGCTCAGCATTACTCAGAGTTATATACGGAAAATTCAGACCAACACGCTCTTTGTTAGCAATAGCGCTTCGGAGCAGCTCATCTCGCTCTTTGCTGCTATTGTAAACACTGACCTCCGCCTTACCCCTACGGGCGGTCGATTCCTCCATAGACGATACCAACAACTGCACGCCATCCTTCTTCACGACAGCTATACAA
The DNA here is from genome assembly GCA_013329105.1 of Candidatus Methanomethylophilaceae archaeon. GTDB lineage: Archaea > Thermoplasmatota > Thermoplasmata > Methanomassiliicoccales > Methanomethylophilaceae > UBA9915 > UBA9915 sp9915u. The sequence goes on from DUKW01000027.1 coordinate 294, forward strand.
GATTCAAAGAGACCCTCATTGAGCTGGGCGGCATACCAAAATGTGGTATCGAGAAAAGGCTCACGACCGTTGATTATAATGACTGTATCAACGTCCTCACATTGATCTAGGATGCGTTTAGCTCGTCCAATACTCATATGACCCTATCCTTTAACGGTGAGAAATAACTATCGCGTCAGATACCTATCCATTCGTTGCTGATTATTCGCCTTAAAGCCGATACGGCTGAAAGGGCAGCGAGATAACTAGTAGCTGGATTCTCCGGGAAGGGGCGGTTGCTTGTCTTGGCATGGATAGTGCCGAAATCACCATGCGCTATGAGTTCATGACTGTTGTCTTTCGCCTCGGGATCGAGTATCACAGTAACCATAGTACGGTCAAAACCTACCCCGAGCAGGCTTACCGTTGCAGAAACGTTCACATTCTTGGGAAACAACCGTACCGCCTCGCGGGCACTACCACGAAAGAGAACGGTCTTCGTTTCGATGGCCTCCACATCTATACCCTTATCTTCCAGGTATTTCACTCCTTTCAGGCTTTTAGGTCCTTTCGTGCTTATGAGTTCCACCTCATTCAGCCCTGCCACTGCCGCTGACCTCAGACCGTCCCCCCCGCACAGTGCGCCAGAAGGTATCATGATCCTACCGCCATTCTCCTTAGAGAGCCTACGACACTCCTCACGAAAATCATCATCGACGAGCGCCCCCACACTGAGAACCATGATATCTTTCCCCTTGGAGAGGGCCATAGGAAGAATCATCCTGGCAGCTTCCTGACTGGCTGCCTCCACAACCAGATCGACATCATCAATAAGCTCGAAACTGTCTACCAGACATGCTTTCGTAAGGCTGGAAATGAAATCAATAATGAACTCGGGGTGATTGTCATTGATTATAATCTCCTCTACCTCATCCATGTCCTGCGCGGCCTTAGCCAGGAAGCGCCCTATATTGCCGCATCCTAAAAGGAAGACCTTCATACGAAACGATAAGAAGCGACGACAATATATTAATGATGCATAAGGCTAAAGTGGGCATGAGAAAAAGAAACCTTGATTACGAGTTGATGGACCATACCGCAGACCTGATCATCAGGTCTTACGGAGATACCTTAGAGGAGTGCTTTGAGATCGCCGGGCTAGCACTATTTGACCAGATCGTGGACCTCTCGACGGTGGAACCTATCAGGACATGTGCATTCAGCGTGGAGGGAGAGTCCATGGAAGATCTTCTGTATTCCTACCTTTCTGAACTCATATTCTTTTTCGACGCTTACGGCATGGTGTTTTGTGATATCCAGGTAACATTGGAAAAGGGAAGACTGAACTGCAAGGCACAGGGCGAAGAGATCGATCCTGAAAAACACCATTTCAAGGGAGCGGTCAAGGCCGTAACATATCATATGCTTGAGGTTGATGAGGAGGGGCCCTCAGTCACTGTGCTCTTCGATGTCTGATGACAGCAAATAAATGCTAGGAGTAAGTTATTCAAAAAAAGGTGTCTGATTTGTTGAAAGTTGGGTGGTTCTCCACTGGTAGAGGACAGGGTTCACGCAACCTTCTTCGTGCGGTCATGGAGCAGAAGAGGGCGGGAGAACTGGAGATTGAGATCCCTTTTGTCTTCTGCAACTGGGACAACACCGAGGAGGAGAATCCTCGCAGAGAGCAGAGACAGATGTTCTTCGACTTGGTTGCCTCGTATAACATACCTCTCATCACATTATCATGGAAGAAATTCCTTCCGGAATTGCGGGCTAAAGACGAGAACGCTTGGAGATTGGAATACGGCCGAGAAATGCGCCGGCTTATCAGCTACGAATTTGACGTTGGCATGTTGGCCGGTTACATGCTCTGGGTAGACGACGAGACATGCAGAAAGTACCGACTGCTCAACCTTCACCCTGCCCTCCCTGACGGCCCCAAAGGTACATGGCAGGAAGTTATATGGAAACTTATAGAGCAAGGTGCTGAGGAGCAGGGTGCAATGATACATATATGCACAGAGGATTGGGATCGCGGACCACCAGTAAGCTATTGCCGTTTCCCGATCCGCGGCGGCGAATATGATGTCCTATGGAGAAGGATGGATGAGAAACTCTCCAAACAAAGCCTAGAAAAAATCCGTGCTGAGGAGGGTATTGAAGAGCCGCTGTTCAAGAAGATCCGTGAGGATGGCAGCCGCCGTGAGCTTCCTCTGATCGTCGATACGCTAAAAGCCATATCTAAGGGTGAAATTGACCTTGATAAGGTCTCTGAGCCAATAGACCTATCCGAGGAAGTGGAGCGCCGCTTGCAGGAAGGAGGGTTCTAAATGGAGTTCGCTGACATCGATGATCTGGGTTTTATGGAGAACAAACAATTCATAAGCAACTGCCGCGGATTTATCTGCAAAGAGGATAACGCTGAGAGACTCTGCGCACACTATATCCCCAACGGAAGCCGGCTCTTTGCAGTGATCTCCGCCTATGATTATGTGCAATCGTACCTGCTGAACCGTGAGAACTACAAGACTGGGGACTCCCTAAGGCTCATCCTTCCCTTCCTGAAAGCCGCTGGGGCTACGGACAGCGATCTGCTTCAGGTAAGCCGCAAAAACATCAACCTGGTACCTGGGGCGGCAAAGACGATGCGCTATCTTAACGATCTCATGCCAGCATATGTCGTTTCAGCCTCATACGACCACCATATAATGGCCTTGTGCGAGGTGATAGACTTTCCTTACTCCAACGTTTACTGTACCAACATGCAATTGGACATGGTGGAAATAGACGATTCAGAAGCACAGGAGATTATGGAGCTGGCAGAGGAAATCGCCGCCATGCCGGTCCCCCAGATACCACGGGGGGCCATGGATCTGAGCGATCTCTGCACCAGGGATCGGGAGACAGTACAGCGCTTGGATGAGATCTTCTGGGACTACATGCTGACCATGGAGGCATATTCTTTAATCTCTAGCACCAACCCGCTAGGGGGAAACGAAAAAGTATACTCTATACTGGACATTCGCCGTAAGACAATGGTCGATCTAGACGAAACCATGTATATAGGGGGCGGAATAACCGATATCCAGGCTATGGAGCTCATCCGCGACAGCGGCGGTCTGACTGTGTCCTTCAACGGCAACCGCTATGCAGTGAGGGAGGCGGATATAGCTGTGATGTCTCCAAACACAGTGATCATATCATTACTGGCCACAACATTTTATGGGGGCGGTGTCGAGGCGGTATGTGACCTTGCAGATGATTGGTCCAAAGAGGGTTTGCAGAAGTCACCTAATGCCGACCCTTATCTTGTAAGAGAGGTTCTACGAATCTTTCCTAATGATCTTCCCAAAGTGATTCCCGTTAATCGCTGGAATGTGGATGAGGTCATAAGGATAAGTGAGAGCTACCGTATAGAGATGTATGGCGAATACGGGTGGCTATCGTGAGTGGGGTTACATTGCCAACCTTGGCTGCTTTTTCAATTGATATTAATATAGGTAACTTTCTACCTTTTTCTAAGGGGTGGTAGAGCATGTCATTCTGGGATAAACTGAAATCATTCTTTAAGAAAAAAGAGAGAAAAGAGGAGGCAAAA
>DUKW01000139.1 GCA_013329105.1 Candidatus Methanomethylophilaceae archaeon
TCAGGCGTTCCTCTCATGGGGCGGGTATATCGGTCATCGAAGGTGTGATGGGGCTTTTCGATGGTATCGACGGCAGAAGCGAGGCGGGGAGCAGCGCTCACCTGGCTAAGGTTCTCCGTGCCCCTGTAATACTAGTAGTTGACGCCTCCGGATCGGCACGATCCGTAGGTGCGGTAGTGGAAGGTTTTCGCCGTTATGATCCAGGGCTGGACCTGGCAGGTGTCATAGCCAACCGGATTGGCTCCAGATCTCATGAAAAGATGGTGGCTGAATCGATACGAGGATTGCCTTTTCTGGGGGGTTTGCCGAAGAATGAGGAAGCAGTTCTTGACAGCAGACACCTGGGTCTCATACCGGCAAGAGAACAATTTTCCGAGGCAAAGTACGATTCCATAAGAAAAATGGTAAGCGAGCATATAGACATCGACACCTTAATTGATATTGCCCGTTCCGCACCGCCTTTGCCAGAAACCCACGTCGATGGTCTTTTTGGCAAAGAAGAGCCTAGGGTACGGTTAGGTCTTGCAAGGGATGAAGCCTTCAACTTCTATTACCAAGATAGCCTGGACATATTGGAATCATATGGTGCCGAGCTTGTGCCCTTCTCTCCATTGAACGACAAACTCCCTGATGTCGACGGCCTATATTTCGGAGGAGGCTTTCCTGAACTCTGGGCAGCAGATTTGGAGGCGAACGAGTCACTACGCGAAGAGGTGCGGGAGTGTTCTGCTGCAGGGATGCCGATATACGCCGAATGCGGAGGGATGATGTATCTCTGTATGAATATGAAGGAGCTTAACGGCAAAGTCCGTAAGATGTGCGGGGTGTTTGACGCAAGCGTCGAGATGAGCACTGGGCTCAAGGCACTTAGTTATGTAGAGGTGTTGATGACTAAAAAGACAGTGCTGGGGCCTGTGGGCACATCATTCCGCGGTCACGAGTTCCATTACTCGTTTGCATCCCACATAGGCGAGGTCTCCTTTGCCTACCTCCTAAATAGAGGACATGGCATATGCGACGGCCTAGACGGCATGACAACAGAGAACACATTGGCCTCTTACACACATCTGCACCTGGCATCCAACCCCTCAATGGCTAGATGCTTTGTGGATAGAATGGATTATTTCAGATCAGGTCGCCTATGAGACGGGCGTATTCGCCACCATGCGACCCGATCGCCTCTTCTTCCATAATGTATACGTGATCGGATATCTCCCTCAGACCGCCGGCGTTGTCATTATTGATTATTATCGTAAAGACACGAACATCGTTGGCGCTCTTGAGCACGTGCCATTCCTCCATATAGGCAGGATCGTTGAGCACGGAGTATCCATCTGATATGAACATTAGATCTGCTCCCTGCCATTCCCCCTCCCGCAAAGAGCGAAGGCCGTCTCTCAACGCTACGTTAAAATCCGTGCCTCCTCCGAAAGTATATGAGAGAAAGTCCAGGAATTCCTTTCCCATTTTTTTGCGGTCGGTGAGGGTTATCTCAGTTGTGGTGGTAGAGAAGAGAATCACCTTAACGTCTCTTCCTTCATGTATCATCCTCCTAACCACTGCCAGTATAACCGCTTTGGCTATGATCTCTGGTTCTCCGAACATAGAACCGGAGGTGTCTACCATGGCGATGACGGGGCCTTTCCTCTTGTCCTGGGGAGGTCCAGCCGACCAGTCTTTGCCACGGAGCTCATAACTCATGAGCTTGCTCTCTAAGAACCTGGCGTAGAAGAGCGGCTCTAGATCCGTATCTAAAAGATTCACCGTCTCACTTGGTAACATACGTTGTATGTCGTTGCTGAGACGGATCGTATGTATCTCAGAATGGCCAGTACTATAAGTTTCCCTTTTCATACCCAATTCTGATTCCATACGACCAAGGACATCCACGATCCTCTGAAGATCCTTATTCTTTTTAACAAGATTCGCATAGTCCTCAAGGTTGGAAAGGAACTCACGGTGGAGCTCACGCACAGTGTAGTCGAAACCTTTTCCCGGGAACAGCATGCTCAATAGCTCCATGACTTTTATATCAGCGTCCAGAGCTATGTTTATCTCTTCCAGTTTCCCTTGAAGCGTCTCGCTGAGCTTTTCATCAAAGGCCGCCTGCCTAGGATCAACATCCTCCTTCTCTTCTTCGTCTGGCTCCTCGTTCGAGAATTCCCGTTCAGCCCTAAAAAGACGCTCGACCTCCTCCGGCAGAGCTGTCCTGAGCTCATACTGTCCCTCTATTATGTCAAAAACGAAGGGGAGCAGCATTCGAAGGATTAGTATAGGCATCAAATCATTGTGCCTGGCTATATCCTTCAGCAGCTGCCACCTATAAGAAGAGCGAAGAGAGACTATGATGTTCAGAAGCACGCCATATCTTTCTACAAACGCTTCATAGTTATCTATTCTGTGGGTTCCTAGAAGCTCCTCTGATATGATGAATGAGACCTCTTCTCTTGTCTTGCGAGAAATACGCCGTGGATAACTGATTATTTCCCTAATCTCTTTCGCTTCTAGTAAAGCGTAGGCACTCACTCTTACTGAGTTGTCATCAGCTGTGCTCAGGCCAGCACCTTCTCTATATCGTCCAAAAGAACGGAAATTTCCTGAAGAAGCACTATACGATGGTCAAATATCAACTGAATCTCCTTGCGATCACGCTGTGACAGCCATATGTTAGCCTCTAGATCTTCAAGTAGCTTTTCCCGTTCTTGGGAGTGCCCAGACAAAACATCCTGCAAACGGGAGCGAAGGTCGTTTACCTCTTTGAGATAAAGTTTAGTATGTGGGGAATCGGATTTTTCAGTGAGCTGCCAGCCATGATCTTTCTCCAGCATCCTTATTAACTCTTCATAACTGTATTTACGGAATGATCTGGAACGCCCTCGTGAATCTTCGAACGGATCCATATAACTGTGTTTTGGATTAATCCCATTATGCTTACGCAGAGCCTCTAGGCTAGTGAAGGAGCTATTGCAGTCATAACAATACACTACACGTGGAAAACGGGCGTCGGCATCAACTACGTTCCTTGAAGAAACAGCAAGACGAAAGAGCTCGTCCGCCTCCTCGCGCAGTTTGCCTAGGTTCACTCCATGAGAAACACATGACTCAAAAATACCTCTGCGAATGGACTCTTGCTCTTCGGGAAGGTCCCAAAGAAGGTGCTGAAGTATAGGGAGCATGCTTATATCCACCCGCTCTTTACCGAGCGATGCGGCTGCAACGCGCATCACTTCCACGACCTTTTTCCAGCGACGGTCGGATATATATCTGTCATTCCTGCGGAACTCTTCTCTTAAAGAGAGGATCGTCGCCAAGACCTCATCGTCCACTTCTATACCTCTAGACCTCTCACGGTTCACCATGATATCCTCCATTGACAACCTTACCGGAGGCTTGAATTCGTCACTTATCGAGGATATCACCTCAGTAAAATTCTTATCACTACGTATGGGACTCACATAGTAACGGAAGAGGAAACGATCATACAGAGCCTGGAGACCCTCATCAGTCTCCGGAAGCTCATTAGATGCTCCGTAAAGGGAATAAAGAGGGACGTCTATAACATCGCGGCCATTATGGAACTTTTTTTCATTCAATATCGTGAGCAGGCTGTTGAGTATGGAACTGTTGGCCTTGAATATCTCATCCAGGAACGCTATGTTCGCCGATGGAAGATAACCCTCAGTACGGCGTCGGAACTCGTCAGACTTGAGACTCTCTAACGAAAGAGGACCGAAAACTTCTTCAGGAGAGGTAAAGCGTGTCAAGAGATAGTAGTAGAATTTACTATCCT
>DUKW01000015.1 GCA_013329105.1 Candidatus Methanomethylophilaceae archaeon
CATCTCAGCAATGCAGCGGGCATGGTTGTTTGTCCATGAATCTATGTGGCCGGCGTTCTGAGTCTCGATAGCGTCTATGTCGAGTTCGAATATCATCTCTTGAAGTGAATGTATGTGAAGACTGAAAGGGTGTGGGGCGACCACCAATCCTCCTTGAGAACGGATGGCATCAATAGTCTCGGCGGCACTCATTCCAGGCGGTATCTCTTCATTCAGCCATAGACCTAAGATCTCCCCATCACTGCTTGTTATCTCCTCACCCATGACGACATCGATGTCATCGTACTCTCGTGACGCTTCCAAGGCTTTGAATGCGCCGGTCATAGTATCATGATCGGTGATACATATCACATCGTCACCCAGTCTGCGTGCGTGTTTCACAACATCATACGGGTCAGAAGCCGATTCTGGGAAAGTGAGCGGTCCAAGTTTTGCAAAACCAGAGTACTTTGTATGAATATGCGTGTCTGCCCGCCCTAACATGTGCCTCCTATCGTCTTTATAAATATAAGCTTTGTTCCAGTATTCTTGAATTAGTTTTATATATAGCCAAAAAAAACTTAATATAGTTTTATAAAGTTGATCGGCTGAATGTCATTAGCGTTGCTTGGCCTGCCACTAGGCTTCATACTTTTATATTTTTCATCCGATTGGTTGGTAGATTCGGCAAAAAAGGTTGCCCTTAGCCTAGGGGTTTCCCCCTTTGTCATAGGTCTGACTATTATAGCATTCGGGTCATCTTCTCCTGAGGCCGCTTTAGCGATTATGGCATCCATCTCTCCCGATATCGTTCTGGGGAATATAGTAGGCAGCAACATTGCGAATATTGCACTTGTAATAGGCGCGGCAGCCATAATATACCCCATTTCCACCCGTTTTGATACCGTCAGGTTTGAAGTCTGGGTCATGCTATTGGCGGCTATACTCTTTACACTGATGGCAACTACAGGCGAACTGAGCCTCTCAGAAGGGATTATACTTTTGATAATAATGTTTCTGTTCACCTATATAGTATATTCTCTATCAAAACAGGACCCAAAGAGGGAGATTGCCGATCATGAGATGCTCGTAGATATTGAAGACAATGTCCTCAAAAATCTGGTAGTATTGCTGGTCTCTCTAGTTCTCTTAATATTGGGTGCACAGTTCTTTGTAAAGGGAGCTGTGGAGTTGGCAAATACCTTGGGTGTCTCCGAACTTATTATTGGCCTGGTTGTGGTTTCCATTGGTACCTCCCTCCCAGAGCTCTCGATATCCGTTATGGCGGCCTTCAAAAAAGAGACTGAGATAGCTCTTAGCAATATTATTGGGTCAAATATATTCAATTCCTTATTCGTAATGGGATTGGCGGCCGTTAACGCCACGATAGTCGTACCTACGGGCATGCTTTATTTAGAGTTTCCATTGATGATTCTCTTATCTCTTCTACTTCTCTTATCTATAAGGTTCAAAGGAGGCGTCAGGCGCATCGCAGGGATGGTGTTCCTTACGATCTATTTCGTATACCTAACCATTTTGTTCTTATGAGTTGCGAGGGATTTCTATGAGTGGTTTTATGGATTGGATCTTGTTGGCCGCACTCTCAATGCTCCCGTTCTGGGAAGGTAGATATACCATACCAGCGGCGATAGCCTATGGCTTTGATCCTCTCGCTGCATATTTATGGTGTGCAGCCTTCAATATACTAGCATGCCCTCTGATATTTTTTGCTCTTAGCGTACTATATACTAAATGGCTCTGTAACATTGATGTGATAAGGCGTGTCTATGAGGCCTGTGTAAGAAAGGTTTCAAGCAAAGACAGTCGGGTATTGGAGCGTTGGCAGGAGTTGGGATTGTTGGTGTTCGTAGCCATACCTGTGCCGGTGACAGGCGTGTGGACGGCAACGTTGCTTGCTTGGCTCTTTCAACTAGATATGCGTAAATCGGTTCTTGTTATCAGCATTGGAGTCCTTATTGCCTGTACCCTCACTACATTGGCTACGATAGGTGTCCTGTCGATTCAATTATAGTAATATTCCCCTTTGCTCTTTTGTTCTCTGTCCAGACGGGAATCCGGTTTGTTTATACGGGGACGGTGCGTGTCTGTATCACGGCGGAATGTTATGTCGACATCTTTTAGGAAACGGTTCATTCCTTCCCGCATGTCCATGGGTCCTTCACCCATGCCTCGTCTGCCAGGCTCTCCATTGAATACCATTAGCGAGTCAGATACCATATCCAAGAAATATATGTCGTGGTCTACGACCATGGCGCTTTTGCCGCTTTTTTCCATGACCCTACGAATGGTCTTCGCGGCGTTCATCCTTTGGTTGGAATCCAAATAGGCGGATGGTTCATCCAGCAAGTACATGTCGGCGTCCATGGCGAGACACAAAGCGATAGCCACGCGTTGCAGCTCTCCACCTGAGAGGTTCTTTACCCTCTTCTCCATAAGGTGTTTTAGGGCAAGAGGTTCTATAACTTCTGTCTGGAAAAATCCGGACTGTATCATTTCATATGAAGAAGTATAAAGCAGATCCTTCACCGTGCCATCGAAATCGGGTGTGATGTACTGTGGTTTATAGGACACTCTAATGTCGTTATCAATCATCCCTTCATCTGGCTCCAGTACTCCTGCGAGCATTTTAACAAAGGTGGTCTTACCTGTGGCATTCGGTCCAACTATGCCTACAGACTCACCTATCTTGACCTTCCCTGCCCTTACCTCCAGGGTGAAATTTCCAAAATCCTTCTTCAGTCTATCATATGAGATAAGATTTTCGGTTGTCCACTCTTCCCGCGGCGGCGAAACTGTGAACATGATGGGACGGTCACGGAAACGTATGTTCTCTTCCGGCAAGTAACCATTGAGATACACATTGATCGCCGTTCTTACCTGTCGAGCCTGTGTAAACACACCATATGCTCCCTCCTCGCCATAGACAACATTGACGTTATCTGCTAGGAAATCAAGCACTGCCAGATCATGCTCGATCACCACTACGTGTCTATTCTCACTCAAGCTGCGTATCACCCTAGCCATTTTTACGCGTTGATATATGTCAAGGTATGATGACGGCTCATCGAAGAAATAGACATCGGCATCGCGCATTACTGTTGCCGCTATGGCCACCCGTTGCAGCTCGCCACCGGAC
>DUKW01000154.1 GCA_013329105.1 Candidatus Methanomethylophilaceae archaeon
GGCCCATCAATCCCGGCCATTCCCTTACCGGCCAGCCCCAGTGCCCCAGCCTCTAAAGTCCAACGTCCGTCACCGAAATCGTCCTTCACCGCCGCGGCGGTGTTGTGAATAACAAAACCGTTCCCTATGAAGGAATGTGTGGGTTCGACGGTCAGGTCGTATACGAACTCCGGCAGCTCGTCCTCGATGCGCTTAACAGTCTTCACTATCCCCCAATGTATAGCCGCAAATCCCTTCGTGTTGGGATTGAACATTATAGTGGCGTCACCTGGCTCGAATTCAGAGGCTTTAAACCAACCGAGGATGTGCCCACGCCGGCCCATGAGCTTGGTCTCTGCCGTAAGAGTAATGGATCGGCCCTCTTCAGTAACGATTTCCACAAGAAATGAAGGGGTCTTTATCCTCCATACAGTCTTTATTGGAAGGGTACGCATGACGCTGCTCTCAGTGAGAGAGAGCAGCTTGAGTCTGTCCGCCTCCTGCCTCCATATACCTGGGCGGTACTCTTCAGGCGCGTCCATGATGGATTCCACATACTCCCTGATGCTGATGTCGCCCTTTTCAGTGTAAAGCACCGTATCTCCGTGAATACAAAGACCTGCAGCGGATGCAGATTTGCCGGACGCATATATACCCCTGGGCGCCAGCTCAGACATGTAGCGCAAGAGCTGGCTCTTTGCCACACCAGGGTCACCTATTAAAAGAATATGTATATCTCCGCGGATATTGGTACCGTCGTCCATCTTTTTGGCGCAGCCGCCAAAGAGCTGCAGGGCTATGGCCTCCTTCTCCTTTTCCATACCGTAAATCGTGGGAGAGATGGACCTCACGATGTTTTTGAAAAGGTCAGGGGAACGCGATTCCTTGAGAATGAGCGCCTCGTCTTCTGGGGTAATCATGATCTCATCGTATTCATGTTGCTGGAACTCGATGGAAATTATATCCAGATTAATGTCAAAAAGGGAAGACTTGTCCCTGCCGCCCTTCTGCACCGATCGTAGTATGCCGTTGACGGTGATACGGTCCCCAGGGGATATAATACCGGCAATATCGTCTTCTGCAAAGGCTGTGAGCCTCTCCGGCTGGGCGCCGCCGCGAAGGCCTTCAGGGCTCTCCTGAATCTCAATTTTCTGAGTATCTATATACAACGAGCGCTCGGGTATGAGGGTAAACTTGGTCGCCGAAGCGCTCTTCTCACATCCTCCCTGCTCTTTGTAGCACTCCATCGGCTCATGAAATGTTAGGCCGTTTTGCAATTCCCATATCTCAGCACCGCAACGAGCACACTGGAACAGCGCTTTCGTCATCCGCGGCCTTACTTCGGTGGTCTTGCGGACAAGTCCCTCTACAGCTATAAGACGGCCCAAGTGCTTAGAGCGCAGCTGCCTTATCTCTACACGGGAGTCGCGAGGGAGCTCCTCGATACGCACGTTGATTTCTATGTCCCTGACAGGCAGCATCAGGGCTTTGGCTGCCTGGCGGGCAGCCTCGAGGACCGTGTCCGGTTTCTCCAAGATGAGCATTGCCATATCGGGATCGAACTCATCTATCTCTCGATATGCTATGTGAAGGCTTTTTACCTCCGGGAAACGATCGGCAATGGCGGCTATTTCGGTACGGTGGCGGCTGCTGGCGAAGAATTCGTCCCAACGAGCCAGCAGATCGTCCCATGAATAATTAACAGTCAATTCGCATCACCATTGTCTCAAAACATTTGAGAATCAACACTCCCTATAAAGGTTGTTCGCCACTTAACAATATCATTACGGTAGAAACTGCTTCTGCGTCTCCACCACCTCCGTCGAGTCAACACATAATGCGTAGGCCTGTAGCGGCTCACGGTTCAGGGTCAGAAATCTGTCGCCGTAGCGGAACTTTGACAAGAGTTCCCGCGCCTGCTCCTCCTCGCCAAGAATGAATAGCGCAGCTGCGGTGGCTTCGGCGGAGTTGAGCTCCATCGGCCTCCCCCAGTTTACGGGGTTGGCGGCGAGCATATAAGGAAGCGCCCTCTCTTTTACGCCGTATAAATGCGGAAAGGAGTCGATATTCGCCCATGTCATATCCATGACTACCATCCCCCTCTTCAGAGCAGCGGGACGGTCAGCGGGGGAGAGGGCCCTCTCCGCAAAGGGTGATAGGAGAATGGCTCCGTGCGGTACCGTACGCAAAGAGCGCAGCTCCTTTGCCAAACCAGAGGAGATCATCTTGCGGGCGCTACACTTACGCGGATCACACTGTCTCTCGTCGTACACATATACCGTTATCATTCGCTTGCCTGATCAGCGCTCGCATAGGATGCAAAGGTTTCATCCACCCATTCATGAATCCTGTTCACCAAAGAAATGTAACACTCCTCCAGCTCCCGATCGTCACTGGCCTGGAACGACTCACTGCCAGCGATCTTGCATACAATAAGTTTGTCAAACTTAGGCGCTCTCTTCAACGTCATCTCTCCCAGTTCACCAAAGGCTACCAGGTAATCGAACTCTATCTTAGGTAGGGCATCAAAATGCTTTGAGAAATGGCGCCGGATATCGTGTCCCATGGAGAGCATGACTGATAACAAATCACAGTCTACGATGTCCCATTCGTCGGAGGCGCTATATGCCTCGAAAAAATCGCCGTGATCTTTCTTCAGGAAGTATTCAGCGATTTGGGATTGCAGGTCGTTCTTCTTGTCGACGAAAAGGACCTTCCGTTTCTTTGCCATCCTTCATTCACCTTCCCTTTCGCAATAGCGGACATGGGTTTTAAGGATTGACCCTCAAGAATGGAGCTCTACTTATAAAAGAATAAAAAGGAGGGGTTTGAGCCCCTTTTGATGTTTCACCCGACAACAGTCCAATTCCTTATCCCGCTGCCGGTATTGTCACAGAAACGGAACCAAGGACTGCGCCGTTGGGCTCATACACAAGTTGAATGGTATAAGTACTACCCTCATCAAGCTGATCTATTTCTGCTGTAAATATGGCCCCATTGCTGAC
>DUKW01000044.1 GCA_013329105.1 Candidatus Methanomethylophilaceae archaeon
TTGTGTGGTAATTACCGTGGCCTCCCCCTTTGACGGCCTGATTGTAATCCCCTTGTTCGGGTCCGATATTACCAAGTCCAGGGCCAGCCCTCATCACATTAACGATAACGGCTGGTAGCTGGGCGCCAGCTAGATATGATATTCCTTCCTGCATCAGGCTGATACCCGGCCCCGAGGAAGCGGTCATTGCTAGGGCTCCCGCAGAGGCTGCCCCGTATATCATGTTAATAGTTCCCGTCTCGCACTCAGCCTGAAGGAACTCTCTGCCAAGTGCTGGAAAGTATTCAGCCGCAGCGTGGGCTATCTCACTGGCAGGTGTTATCGGATAGCCAAAATAAGCATCGCACCCAGCATACAAGGCGCCAACGATAACTGCTTCGTTACCTTTTATGAACTTACGCATTAGGCCTCGCCCTCCTTATATACTTCGATGGCAAATGGCTCTGGACAGTTGTAGAAACATATAGCGCAGCCTGTGCAGCCATCTCCTATATACTCCGCTACACGATACCCCATATTGTTCACGTTATCTGAGATGAGAAGAACTCCTTTGGGACATGCTGAAACACATCTACCACAGCCTTTGCATAACTCTGCAGTGATGGCGGGGTATGGAAGTCCCGAACTAGTGATTATCATATTCCAGGCGCATGACATTTAAGAATACTTATATTAAACGATTCCACTCAAATAGGAAATAAATATGCTGAGAACGTTCGATGATAGGGATGGTTGTATGAATAAACGTAAATATGATCTTTCAGGCATCTCTATACCCGCATCTGTCGAAACATCACTTATGAGAATAGGTGGAGTGGAGGCGATCCTGAAAACCATTCCTGACGATGCCCACCTGCAACAAGAGGTTGAATTTCATAAGGCCTTGGCCGATACAAATAGATTGAAGATATTGCATATATTAGCCAAAACAGATTGCTGTCCTTGTGTGCTTAAGACCATGACGGGCCTGACGGATTCCAAACTTTCATATCATCTTTCAAAACTCGAAAAATATGGTATGGTGGAACATTTCCGTGACCAGAACTGGAGGATCTACCGTATCACCAGTCTTGGCCTTAATACGATTCGTTGAGTATTTTTGGAAGTTCACTTCTTATCTCTTGAAGGAGCCCTATCAAACCTTTCCTTTGAGACTCCTCATTAGTATTGAAAGCTAGCGGATCTTGAAGTGGGAATCTTATCTTTGGAACTTTATTCAAAAGATTTACGCAAGACTCTGCCTCATCACAAACAGTGATTATAAGGTCAAAATTACCATCAATTACCTCATCAACATGTTTAGATCTCAGACCCTCTGTACCATATCCATTATCTTTAAGGATTTGGAGCACCAGGGGGTCGGGACGAAGAGGTTCAGAACCAGCACTTACAGCTATCCAACCCTCTATTTCCTTATTGACTACCGCCTCACAGATCTGGGATCTCACAGCATTATGTTTACACAATATGAGTACTCTCTTCTTCATCTTCGGTTTCCGACCAAACTCTGTATTTCATGTGGAACTTGCCTGGTGCCGCTTGATTCTACATATTGAGTTTTGATAGTTTATCTTTGCATCCCCAAAGGTTATTTTAATCTCGAGTGTTATATTGTTAAGCCAGTATAATCAATGGCTTACTGACAATGTTCTGGAGATCTCCGGCATAAGTTTCGATATGGGAATTTTCTGAGGGCATTTTTCTTCACACTTACCACAGGATATGCAATTGGAGGCCAGTTCACTCTTTGCGGTCGAAAAGTTGTACATAGTCACTCCCCAGTCCGAATCGTTCCCAAGGAGATGATTGTTATAGATGGTGAACATCCGTGGGATGTTAACGCCCTGGGGACACGGTAGACAGTATCCACAGGAGCTACATGGGACCTGGTTAGAGGATTTGAAAGCTTTACGAGCCTGCTCTACAGTCTCCAAATCATCTGCTGAAAGGGTTCCAGGACCGCTGTCCTCTGCCACTCTGCAGTTTTCCTGTAATTGATCGAGGGAGTTCATACCGCTGAGCACTACAGAAACTTCAGGATGATTCCATATCCACCTCAATGACCATTCTGCAGGGCTCCAATTTCTTTTCGAAGCCTGAAACACATCTGCAAAAGGCAGGTCCCGCCTCGCAAGTATACCTCCTTTTAGAGGCTCCATTATTACCACATCCAGTCCTTTGGATGCGGCGTATTCCAACCCCTCTTTCTTGGCCTGTATGTCCTGATCGACATAATTGAACTGGATCTGGCAGAAATCCCAATCATGGCTGTCCACCAGTTTCGTAAAGAAGTCGTTCTCTTCATGGCTAGAGAATCCAATATATTTTATCTCTCCCCTCTCTCGAGCATTCTCTATGATATCCAGCACTCCAACCTTTTCAAAGAAGCTCCAGATGTCTTTTGTTACATTGTGAAGAAGATACATGTCGATTTGATCGGTGCATAGCCTATTAAGTTGAAGGGATATGAGCTCGCGGCAATCCTCCCGGCTGTTAACAACCTTACGGCTCATTTTTGTGGCCAACATGGTCCTTTCCCGATAACCGCCCCGAAGTGCTCTGCCCAGAAAACTCTCGCAGGTTTCATTGTGATATACGGGAGCGGTATCAAGATAATTTATCCCCATATCGATCGCCTGTCGTATCAATGTCGTGGCTCTCTTTTCGTCTATCGGTGAAAGGCCAGTGCTCATAGTGGGAAGTCGCATGCACCCCATGCCTAGGACTGAGATTTTTTCTTTATTCTTCCCAAAGGGTTTGTATCTCATCAAATTTCCTCATCAAACCTATTCATAAGTTCATCAACCCTTTTTTTCCAGCTATTCACGCATGTCTGCAGGTCTTTTTTCAGCCTATCATGGCTTTTAGGATGGTAGAGATAATAGTAACCGCCCCCCTCTAAATGTTTTGTCTCTCTGACAACCATCCCGCATGACATGAGTTTCTGTAAGCTACGATAAACTGTCGACGGTCCCTTTTTGCAGTATTCTGCTATTTCATCGGAACGCAAGGGCCCTTTTTTGGACAGCAGGCGATAAAGCTCAATCTCCAGATCATTTAGATTGAACGCACATTTTAACAGGTCAGTGCAATTAGCTTGTTCAGAAAGAAGTTGTTGCATATCCATTATGGACCTTCAATGTCCCAATGGGTTTTTAACTCTGATGGGAAAACCGAGAAATTACTTTCAGTATATGCCCATTAAATTCTTAAAGAAGATCATGAAATATGATATATGGAGGGTGTGGTGAGAGAAGAAGGAGAGGTGGTATCCGAGTGTGTATCGCTCGGTGCGAAGGCCACCTCGGGAAGAGGGCTCTTTGATCTTTGTTAAGAGCGGGCTAAGCGGGGTCAGGCCCATCCCCCTAAAGGATTCCGTCCGGCTGCCTCGGTTTGGCCTGTGCCCTCTTCCCTTTCCTTTCTTAAACCCATTCTCCATTTCTCTTCTGTTTTTTTGTGATATCTGATGGGCGTATAATCATTTAGAACATGATAGTTCTATACGTTTTCCCCTTTTCATGGTGAAAATGAAAAGATGCTAAGAAATACCACACAAAGGTATGAAGCTCCGATTTTAAAGTGTTGGGGAGGGCATTGATGGACGGAAAAGACGTAGATAGGATGAATGACTGGAAGAGGCTTAAGATGTTTATAGGGGCAATGGTTGAAAAAGCTAGAGATGTTGGCTTAAGTGAAAAACAGTCATCGCAAATGTCAATATACTTGATAGATAACCTCTTCACCATCTTTCCAGTGGAAACAGAAGAGGAATTAGCTCTTCGTGATCTCTGGATGAGTGAAGATGAAAAAGGGAAGGAAGCTCTAGTGCAGGTGCTCTTTTCTATATGTGATCCCCGCAGCCCGCTCTCGAAAATGGAGTGGGAGGAGATTGCCCGCATGATGGCCAGGCAGCTGACGAGGTTGTTGGGATTTCTTGAGGATTTACGTCGTTAGTTTTGGCGTATCATTATCAGCATCATTTTGAACCTATCCACTGCTTTAAGGGCGTGTGGTATATTAGCCGGCATAATGACCATCTCTCCCTCAGACACTATATGGGGTTCCCCCCCAATAGAGATCTCTGCCTCTCCGTCCAATATATCAACTATAGCGTCATAGGGGGTGCTGTGTTCGCTCAGCCCCTGTCCGCTGTCAAACGCGAAAAGGGTGACTGTGCCAACGGATTTATCAATAAGTGTCCTGCTGACAACAGAACCTTCCTGATACTCAACCATTTCTTTCAGTTTCTCTACTTTCACCATATGGTTAAAGATGATGTGAGATCTTATTTCAAGATTGCCTTCATAAAGAGTCTATAAGAACCAGAAGTTCAGGTAAATTATTTGCTATCTTTCCCATAAGAGGTGTAGCGATCATGGCATTGTCATAACCATACATGGCGCTGCGCGGATCAGTTTTTAGTCCAATCATATTCATCCCCTTTGCATAGGCCCAGCCCAATTCAAAGCATGCGCCCTCATCTGGAACCCTACCATCGAGGACGATGAGGAGAAGGTCGCAGTTTTCCAGTCCCGCCATATCCTTTTCGAAGATATGTCTTAACGTCTGTTTTTCTGACATGCCTGAGGCTAGGAGCTCATCAAAAAGCGGGCAAGATTCCTGAGGCAGAAAAACAG
>DUKW01000150.1 GCA_013329105.1 Candidatus Methanomethylophilaceae archaeon
GTAGCTCGTTTCCATTCGCACCTGAAGGGTGAGGTCGATCTGAATGTTCAATACTCGATCAAAATAGTGGATTATTTTGATTTAATGTTCTTAGCTACCCCACAGGGCGTATCTATGGAGCATGTTCCCTCCCGGATCGAAGAGGGGATGAAGGTAGTTGACTTAAGCGGTGATTATCGTTTGAAGGACCCAGGGACGTATCTGAAAGGGTATGGTAAGGAGCATTCTGACCCTGTGAACCTCTCTAAAGCGGTATACGGGCTTCCTGAGCTTTTTCGCGCCGATATAGCCAAAGCCAATTTAGTGGCTAATCCGGGATGCTATCCAACAGCCAGTATATTAGCACTTGCACCGCTTTTCGCGAAGAACCTTATCGAAGGGGATGTCATAGTAGATGCCAAAAGCGGGACCTCAGGTGCGGGGGTGAAACCGAGTGAAAGGACGCATCACCCCAATTGTGGAGAGTCTGTGATAGCATATAACACAGGAAAACATCGTCATCAACCAGAGATGGAACTTATACTTCATATGTTGGGTAAAGGGGGGAAGATATTGTTCTCTCCCCATCTAGTACCTTTCATCCGCGGCATTCTCTCATCTTGCTATGTCAGGCTAAACAAAGATATGGAGACAGGCGATCTAGTAGAATTGTATAAAAGGTTCTATTCCGGAGAGCGTTTTGTACATGTGGTCGACGAAGTATCAGTTCGTTCGGTTGTGGCTTCCAATCACTGTCAATTGGCGCCATGTGTTTTAGGCGAGAGGACGGTTGCTGTCTTCAGTAGTATAGACAACCTTGTTAAGGGAGCGTCCGGACAAGCAATTCAGTGCGGAAATATCATGACCGGTCTATCTGAATCTAGGGGATTGGATTTCCCAGGATTGGGGGTGTGAGATGATAGAAAAGATTGAAGGAGGAATAACGGCCGCACAAGGCTTCAAAGCGGCAGGTGTGCACTCTGGTGTAAAGTACCGCTCACTGGATTTGGGATTGCTAACGTCTGATGTTCCTGCTAAATGCTTCATAGGTTATACGAGTAATAAGGTTAAAGCCGCGCCTATACAAGTCATGATGGAGGCCAATCCCTCTGAGTTGCAGGCGTTTGTGGTGAACAGTGGTAATGCCAACGCCCTTACTGGTAAACGTGGTATAGAGGATGTATACACTATTAGGGCACATGCCGCGGCTGCGTTGGGAATTGACGAGGAGTTGGTTGGGGTCATATCTACCGGTCTTATAGGAAGGTTCCTAGATATGCCGAAGATATTATACGGTATAGACCGTGCTGCAAAGGAGTTGACCTATGGCCTTGAGGCCGACTCAGACTTCGCCGAGGCCATAATGACGACGGATACTCGCAAGAAAGAGGCGGCTTATCGTGTTAAATTAGAGGATGGCAGCCTCATAACAATAGCTGGAGTGGCCAAAGGCAGTGGAATGATAGCCCCTCACCTCAAAGTGTTACAGGGGACGACACTGAGTTTCATAGTAACTGACGCAGTACTTACCGAGAATTTCAAAGGTACGTGGCAGGAGATCCTTGATGATACATTCAATATGATATCAGTCGATGGCGATCAGAGCACAAATGATATGTCTGTGTTGCTAGCAAATGGCCTTTCGGGAAGCGAGATTGCCGATGAGGATCCTAATTTCATAGCCGCTTTGCGCAAGTTAATGAAGGAATTGGCATATAAGGTGGTTGAGGACGGAGAAGGAGTCACCAAGGTGATCGAGGTTGAGGTAAGGGGCGCACAGTCTAAAGAGGATGCTGTAGCGGCCGTTAAATCTATCATTCGTTCTCCTTTAGTCAAGACAGCGATATTTGGCTCAGACCCCAACTATGGTCGTATAATGATGGCTCTTGGTAACAGTGGTGTTGATTTCGATATCGAGAAGGTGAAACTCACCATAATTGGGTCTGGGATAGAGGTTCCCATATTAGAGTGTGGTATGCCCGTTTTTGAAGATCAGCGTTCTGTAGACATTGTGCGTATGGCCATGGAGGGTGACACGGTAAAGATAATAGTGACCCTTGGTGATGGGGATTACTCAGCTGTAGGTTGGGGATGTGACCTTTCTTATGATTATGTGAAGATAAACGCAGAGTATAGCACATAACGTTGATGCCTATGCACTATTATCCTATCAAAGAGCGCTTTCCGCGTTTAGAAGAATTACGGGACAGTCATATAGTGATCAAGTTTGGAGCCAATGCCATTGCCGGTGAAGACGAGCTCAAACGCTTTGCCAAAGATGTGGCCATGATGTGTTCTTTAGGAATGCATCCTGTGCTGGTTCACGGAGGCGGACCAGAAATAACGAAAGAAATGAAGCTACGCGGGCTTGAAGCCCGTAAAGTCGCCGGTTTACGCATAACTGACTCAGAGACCTTGGAGGTTGCTGAGTATGTCCTTGGACGTATGAACCGTGAGATCGTAAAGGCCCTGAGGGGTGCTGGTGTAGATGCCGTCGGTGTTCCAGGATATAAGAATGGTATATTACGCTGTAAGCGCAAGGATCCAATTTTGGCATATGATGAGAACGGCAATCTTGTCACCATAGATCTGGGGTATGTCGGGGATGTTGAATTCGTTGATATAAAACAGATAATGTACATGACGGCCTCAGGCATGGTCCCAGTGATTTATCCCATTGGTGAGGATGTGGAGGGAGGACATGTGAATGTGAATGCCGATACCGCCGCCGCCCATATCGCCGCCGCCCTGAATTGTGAGGAGATGATCCTTATAACAGATGTGCCAGGCATACTAACAGATGTCAATGATGAAAATTCTTTGATCCGGGAAGTGTCGATCAAGCAGATCGATGAGCTCATATCCGGAGGTGTGGTGAAGGAGGGTATGGTACCCAAGGTAGAAGCCTGTCGTCTCGCTCTAAATGCCGGTGTACGCTCGACTTATATGCTAGGTGGAAAGGAAGCCGGAAACCTTCTGCGCCAGATACTGGACGACAACCATAGCGGTACACGTATAGTGAAGGGGTGACGGAATGGACATTGAGACTTTGAAGGAGATGGACCGTAAGTATCTATTCCAGAACTATGGAAGGATGGACATAGCATTCAGTCATGGTCGCGCGGAATTCCTCTACGACCTACATGGTCGTGAATACATAGATTTAGTGGCGGGCATAGCAGTAAACTCTCTTGGTTATTCCCATCCGGCCATGATATCTGCGATTTGCGAACAAGCTTCTCGTCTAATCCACGTATCTAACCTCTACCGTATAAAGGAACAGGTCGAGCTGGCGGAAGCCCTCTGTGCCATATCGCCGAATGGTCTAGACAAGGCTCTCTTCGTCAACTCTGGTGCAGAGGCCAACGAAGCGGCCCTCAAACTCGCTATCCGTCATACGAAAAGAGATAAAGTGGTGGCTATCCAGAACTCTTTTCATGGTAGGACAGCGGCTGCTCTTAAAGTAACTGGACAGAGTAAATACCAAGAGGGATTCTCACCGCTGTTGGGAGATTTTGCGGATTATGTACCACTGAATGATGTTGAGGCGTTAAAATCTGCAATAGGCTCTAAGACAGCAGCGGTTATTCTGGAACCAATCCAGGGTGAGGGGGGAATACGCCCTTGCAAGAGTGAGTTTTTCCACACTGCCCGCGACCTATGCGACGAGAAGAGAGCCCTAAGTGGATGTCCGGACCGTCAGAC
>DUKW01000052.1 GCA_013329105.1 Candidatus Methanomethylophilaceae archaeon
ATAAAGAGTTCTTTATGGGACGATATCAGCATTGCCGCTTCGCGAATCCTCCCAGCATGCACCAGGTGATGAAATCTTTCCCGGTAATCCTTTCGCCGTAGGCAGTCATCGGCGGCTAGGCGGTGGGCCCCTCGCAGCTCTGCCTCTCCCATGAGCATTGGTATTCGAGAACGCATGTTCTCTGGTACAAAGGCCAAGCCGTTATCGTCAAGGGGAACGAGTCTAGCACCTACCTCTCCTACGGCATCCACGTCAAAAGGGGTCCTGAAGACACAGGCGATACCGAACGCTTTCTTTGAAGGTTCGTCGAGGCTTTCCCAGTATGTGTCAGGATCGCAGCTTGAGAGATCGAGAAGAGTGCTTACATCTATACCCTCCTTCTCCGCATAATCGAGTATTTGTCGGGCTTTCTCACTCCCTGCCGGCGTCAGATGATACACCTTACGTCTGGAGTGGCTTCCTTTGACGTGAGCTAGCGATTCTTCCACCAGGCCAAGCTCTTTCAGCTTCTTGAGCTCAATGGCAGCATGGGCGCGGGATATCCTAACTGCCACGGAAATTCCATTTTGACTGATGTCAATGGGTGCGTTATATTCGTCACCGTACCCAGTAAATCGGCTGAGGTGGAGAAGTATCCTTTCTGCTACGGTCAGTCCTGTCATTGCTCTCAACCTTTTATTTGATATGATGGTTATATAAATGATGCCTTACAGTGATGCTACATCTCGTCGGAAAGCGTTATCTTTCTTAAATCGTTTCAAAGGTCTATGCGTCTGTTGGTGAGTAGTGAAGAGGATCCGGCATCCAGGAACATGAAGGACCTTCTCCTTCAAAAGAGGGAATGGAAGGAGCTCGGCACGCCTTATGATCTTTTGGTCAGTGATGACATGATCCTTGCTACGGTAAAGGGAATCCATATTTATGAAGACGGTATGGACAAACGTATAGCGGATCTTGTGGGTCTTGAGGCGGATGAGGTGGTATTTCTTTCCCGTCACCGTGCCGCATCTTCCATTCCCACACTGACTGTACACCCCATAGGTAATTTTGCGGAAGCCAAGTTTGGGGGTAGAGACGGGGTCTTGGTTCCGCCGGCACCGTCCCTGATGAACGGCCTTTTGCGGCGGATAGCCTCCTTAGCGAAAGGTCTTCCTTTTCAGATATCATTCGAGGTTACTCACCACGGTCCTTGGCTTGAGACGCCCACAGTCTATATGGAAATAGGGAGTGATGAGACTATGTGGGGCTGCAGAGATGCAGCGGACTGCTTGACCGATGCGTTACTGACCGTGAATAAGGCCGATTACCCGGTGCTCATTGGTCTCGGCGGGGGTCATTACGCACCCCGTTTTACTGAGGTAGCTCTCAGCCGTAAAGCCAATTTCGGTCACATGATACCAAGTTATGTGCTAGAAAGTGTTGACAGATCGGAGACGGAAAGGCTTGTGAGATATGCGATAGAGGTCAGCGGTGCAGAGGCTGTGTATATCCACCGTAAATCCATGAAACGTTCCCGCGCATCAGAGTTGGCAGCCTTATTAGATAGGATAGGCGTTCCCAGTCTGCGGTCTGGGGACTTGGAGCCCTTATGAATGCACTGTAGTTCCCTTTATCTCCTTACCGAGGATGGCCGCCTCCAAGTCCTCGAGGTCACGGCCGGACACTATTAGGATGTCAATGCCCTCCTCGGCAGCGATGCGCACACCCATGGGATCGAAGACCGATGAGCGTCCCGCGTCATGTTGCGAATATACAAGCCCACCCAGCTCTTCGATGCTGAGCTCTTTGTGTCTCTTGGCGGCGGGGTTGACTTTGGGGTCATCGGAGTAAACAGCATCAACAGATGTGGCGTTGACTAAGCGATCGGCGCCGATCTCACGGGCCAGCATGGCAGCCACCGCATCGGTGGTGTGCCCAGGTACGGTACCGCCCATGACCACTATCTTACCTTCCTGGGCCAAAGCGGCGGCCTGCTCAACGGTATCAGGGGCGTCTTTTGAGGCTGCATCTCCCAGCGCTATGCGCAGCAGAGCGGCATTGACGCGGGTGATCATTATTCCCAGTTGATCCAGCTGCTCAACTGTTCCGCCTAGAGCCCTGCCCGTTTCAGAATAATAGCGGGATATCCTCCCTCCGCCGCATACAACAAATAAACAACGACCTGGTGCAGCAGATCTAAGTAACTCTGCCAACTGTTTGAGGTATGTTGGGTCTTCTTCCCCGGGTATCAGGACCGATCCCCCGATAGATAACACTATCTTTTCCATGGCATCACCAATAGATTTATACGGGATTCTCTTTCTGTACAAAAAACACATGGGTTGATTTTTAAATGGGAGAGGACAGTTCAATAGACCGTGCGCGTTACGACTTCAAAAAGGCTATGCAGGAGATAGTCAACCTCCGTGGCCGAGGTACGGAGCTAATATCGGTCTATGTACCGGCCAGCAAACAGATCTCGGATGTAACCTCCTATCTCCGCAACGAATATTCCCAATCCACTAACATAAAGAGCAAGACCACACGCAAGAATGTCATGTCTGCTATAGAGTCTATCATGGCACGCCTGAAAACGTTCAATAAGGTTCCTGAGAACGGATTGGTTGTGTTTTGTGGGGAGATCTCAATGGGCGGAGACCAGACGCGCATGGTGCAGTATGTACTGGAGCCCCCAGAGCCGATAACCACCTTCATTTACCGATGCGATTCCCAGTTCTTTGTGGAACCGCTCCTGGATATGCTCCGTGAAAAGAAATCATATGGTCTTATAGTCATGGACCGTTCTGAGGCCAGTATAGGTATATTGACTGGGAAGAAGATTACGCTTATAAAGAACTTTGATTCACAGGTCCCAAGGAAGCACCGCCAAGGAGGCCAGTCGGCCCAGCGTTTCGAGCGATTGATAGAAATAGCCGCCCATGAGTTCTTCAAAAAAATAGCTGACAATGCGGAAGAAGCCTTCCTCAACCGTGACGATCTCCAGGGCATACTTATAGGGGGGCCAGGGGCGACAAAGGATTACTTCGTCAAAGAGGGATATCTCCATCACGAATTGCAGAAGAAGGTCATAGACACATTCGATACCGGTTATACAGACGAATACGGCCTCAAGGAGTTAGTGAACAATGCTGCTGGGGCCCTCCAGGACATGGACATCATGAGAGAGAGAGAGCTTATACAGCGTCTTTTGACAGAGATCCGAAAGGAAAGAGGAGGCCTGTCTGCATACGGTGAGGAACAAGTCCGGCAACTTCTCGTAGCCGGCGCGGTCGACACTGTTTTGCTCTCCGAGGGTCTGAACCTCAAACGCATCAAGATCACATGCAGTAATGGCCATGTGCAGGAGTTTACCGCTAGGAAGGTACCATCCAAAGCTCAATGCGACCAGTGTGATAGCCCTGTGGAGAGCGTTGAGGAAATAGACCTTGTTGATCATTTCTACGATCTGGCAGAGACTGTAGGTTCGAAGGTTGAACTCATATCTGAAGACTCTGAGGAAGGCGAAATGCTCATCCAGGCGTTTGGAGGAGTTGCGGCCCTGCTGCGTTTTCAGGTGATGATTTGATGACGGTTAGAGAACGTTTCCGGAACGAAGTAGAGGCAAAGGTCAAAGAAGCACTGGACGCGATGGCTTGCAAAACATCCTTCGAAGTCGAGGCGCCGTCCACGGGGATAGCCGATCTGGCCTTACCCTGTTTTTCATTAGCAAAAAGTATGCGTAAACAACCGCAGGCTGTGGCTGAAGAGCTATGCAGCCATATCAGCTGTGGAGGATTGATATGTGAAGTGCAGCCCGTTAACGGTTATCTCAACTTCTATATTGATCAGGACTCTATGGTGAGGGAAACGCTCCGAGAACTGCTTGAGTCGGGGGAGGATTATGGCAGACAGAAGAACAAAGGGATCAGGGTGAATGTTGAGCACACCTCCGTTAACCCTACCGGCCCTATACATGTGGGGAGGGCCCGTAACCCAATCATCGGGGATACTCTCTCTCGTTGTCTGCGCCGTTGCGGTTATGACGTAGAGACTGAATATTATGTAAACGATGTAGGGAAGCAGGTGGTGCTGCTAACCTGGGGAGTACTCAATATACCCCCTTCAGAAGTTGAGCTTTCGGAAAGGGACAAGACCGATCATCGGCTAGTACCTTACTATCGTCTCGCTAATCAGATGATGGAGACCAGTGATGAGGTCAGAGAACAGATTGCAGAGATCCTGCGTCGTTTCGAAGCAGGCGATGAACAGGTGATTTCACAAGTACGTAAGGTAGTGGAAATGATGCTCGAGGGTCTAAAGGAGACCCTCGATGCCATAAACGTTCATCTCGACCGTTATGTCTGGGAGTCACAATACATAGCGGACGGTTCAGCGCGCAGAGTGGTGGAAATGCTGAAAGCCACTCCTTACTGTGGGGTGGAAGATGGAGCCTATTACTTGGAGCTTAAAGACTTTGGCATACAAGGAAAGAATACCAGGTTCACGTTCACCCGCAGTGACGGCACTACTCTGTACACAACTCGCGATCTGGCTTATCATTTGGATAAGTTCAGTCGTGCAGATCGTGTCATCGATGTGCTCGGTGAGGATCAGAAATTGGGAAACCAGCAGCTTAGCATCGCTTTGCAGATTCTTGGTGTGGAATCAAAACCAGAACCGTTGTTCTATTCTTTTGTCTCACTTCCTGATGGAAAAATGTCCACTCGTCTTGGCAAGGTGGTATATCTTGACGACCTGATTGACGAAGCGGTGCAGAGGGCCTACGAAGAGGTTCGCAAACGCCGTGACGATCTTTCTGAGAAAAAGATGTGGGAAATCGCTCGTATAATCGGCATCGGTGCTATCCGTTACAACATCTTGCGCATCCAGCCGGAAAAAAAGATGGTTTTCCGCTGGGAGGATGCCCTTAATTTCGACGGTAACAGCGCCCCATTCCTACAATATGCGCACGCCAGGGCCTGCTCCATTCTCCGTAAGGCTGGAGATTTCGAACCGGTTGTCGATGAGACCCTGCTCACGGTCGACTACGAAAGAAAACTGATCTCCGTTATCTCTCAGTTCCCTGAGGTGATAACGGAGTGCGGAGAGAATAAGCGCATACACCTTCTCCCTTCATACGGTCATGAATTGGCATCAGCCTTCAATCAGTTCTATGCTGCCGTTCCAGTCCTCACTTCCGGTGACAAACGCAATGCCCGTCTCACATTGGTAGACTGTAGCCGTACGGTGATGAAGATAACACTGGAAACATTGGGAATAGTTGCTCCGGAGGAGATGTAATGGAGATAAGGCATATGGAGATGAAAGACCTCAAAGCCGTCCGCGACCTTGAGTTGCTCTGTATACGCGAATATTTCGAGAAGATAATGGAGAATAAATGGGAGGATCTTCCCAAGGAGTTCATTGACAGTCTAGGAGCAAGTAACCCACGCTCTTTCCGTCATTATGTGGAGGAGGGTACTAGCTTTGTGGCAGAAGAGGATGGTATTGCAGTAGGTTTCATATTTGCCAAGATGGTCCATCATATCTACAATGTGGAGAACATGCTGTGGGTGGAGAATATGGGCGTAGATCCCTATTATCGCCGTCTCGGTATCGCCTACCGCATGTTGCAACGCTGTATCGAAGAAGGGAAACGATTGGGAGCGACCGTGGTCCACAGCGCCATTCAGCCCGATAATCTTCCCTCTCTTATGTTGCATCGTAAGCTCGGTTTCTTCACCGACAGCCGCGAAGTAGCCCTTCTGGACCTTGAAGGGCCCAAGCCTAGCGCTTCCAGATGAAGGCCTTGTTGCCGTAACGCTCTCGGAGGAGGTCCCGGGCGCGCTCGAGCTCTTCGGCATCGGGCCTGTCATATCTCAGATCTTCCTTGAGCGCGCGGCCGACCGCTTTTACCAACGCTCTTTCCGCCTCTTCTATGGATATGTCTCTGACTGATGCCAGTGAACCGGTGGTAGAGCTTTTGTTAAGGAGTGCGTTGCTCTCGGAATGGAAAACAATGAGCGTCCCCTGCAGTGCTACCGATCCCTCTCGGCGGATCTGTGAGTTGCCTGAGACTTTAGTACCATTGACAAGGACATCATTAGGTTCTTTGATCTCTGCCTTTACTCCCAAGGACCTGATCGCTTCTGCTACAATGCTGCACGCCATGTGCAGGCACGCTTTTCTCTCCTTAGGAACTATTGCAGCTGGCACTGCCAGGGAGTATATAAGCTGACCTTCGTCATTGTATATACTGCCGCCGCCGCTCATGCGGCGAATGATAGTGACTTTTTCCTTCTCCGCTTGCTCGAGATCAATCTCAGAAACGGAGCGGCTGTATCCCAACGAAATGGTAGGCGGGCGCCTGTACACATGAAGGACAGGCTCTTTGGAGCGGACACCATCCAGGAGAGCATGATCCAAGGCTGCTGACCAATGAGGTTCTGTCAGGCCGCTCATTATGATCCTCAAGGACATGAAAAAAGGTAAAGAGTTTTGGGGTAAAATGGTTTCAGCGCTTTTTCTTCTTAGATGAAGATTTAGGGGGGCTCTTCTTCGGCTCCTCAAAATCCTCAAAGTCCTCTATAGGTTTTTCCGCCTTGGTCATCTGATCCTTACCCTTTAGGTTGAGCCTGCCACCACCCGGGAGACGGTTGCGGTAGTAGACGAGGACAATGATCACGACGATCACTATTATTACCGCGGCAAAGATTGCTATGCTCTTCCAAGACGCCTCATCAACGGTGACGGTGGTGTAGTTGGTGCCTGTCACGTCCTCACCGAGGTAAGTGGTCGTAGCCTCGACCTTTAGGCGGTAACTTCCCTGTGAATCGGGTGTCCATTTCAGCTGAACGGTACCGTTTTCATTCGGTTCCAAGGCGGCGATGATTGCG
Source organism: Candidatus Methanomethylophilaceae archaeon (assembly GCA_013329105.1). Lineage (GTDB taxonomy): Archaea > Thermoplasmatota > Thermoplasmata > Methanomassiliicoccales > Methanomethylophilaceae > UBA9915 > UBA9915 sp9915u. The sequence goes on from DUKW01000052.1 coordinate 6,876, forward strand.
CTGTCCTTTTGTACCCACTTATCACCACTCATGACGTATAGCCTGACCACGATGTTCTCCGCTTTCCAATCTCCCGTGTTGTTGACGGTTATTGTGATTGTACTCATTGAGCCCTCTTCGAAACCAGGCATATTGTCCGGTATGGAGACGGTAAGCTTAGGTTTCTCAGCGCGGTTTATGGTGATAACGTATTCACAACTGGCATTGTTACCACCCACATCAGTAACGGTTAGATTGACTGTGTACTCCCCTACCTCTTGGTAAGTATGGCTGATATTGCCGCCGTTGCTGGTAACGTTTGCCCATACCCCGTCACCGAAGTTCCACGTCCATTTGGCGATTTTACCGAGTTTATCCCCTTCCTCTAGAAGGTCGTCGCTGCTGTTATAACCAACGAAGTTCACTGCCTGGCTTACTTAAGGTACAGCGGTATTTACCTCTATCTTAGCGATAGGTTTGATGGCATCCACCTTTACCGTGAAGTTTGTCTCAGACCTGCTTCCATAGTAGTTTTCAACGGTAAGATTGACTGTGCATTCACCACCACGTTCGTAGGTATAATTCACTTGCTCATCATTACTGGTGCTGCCGTCACCGAAGTCCCAAGTATAGGTTTTTAAAGGGTTGCCGTTACCATCGGTTGACTGCGAAGCATCGAACGTCACTTCTCTGTTCGCCCCGACGATGTAGTATTTCACACCGTCATCCGTTTCGGCATAGGCGTATTCACTGGAGACTATGGCGCCCACTGCAGTCGGATCGGTGGAGGTGGTCACTGTCATGTTAACGCTGGCATAGCCACTATAGGCATCCACATCGAATGTGAACACCCCAGCATCCTTGCGCTCTATGTTTAGGTAAGCGGTCTCAAGCGATCTGAAATCCATTACCTCATAAGATTGCGGCAATACAAAAGTGTAGCTATAGTCTATATTTGCGGTGTCATAGGGCAGCTTTGCCTTCAGATTATAGTTTACCTTATCAGCAGTGATGCTGTCCAGAGCGCTATAGCTGTCGTTGAGGTAAATAGTGAAGCCGTCAGTGCTTTTTGTATTTCCCTCTAGACCAATAGCCTCCACACTGAGTGTACTGCTGTGATAGCTGACACCGTCTACAGCCAAGAAGCCGTCAGTGACAGCTGGGAAGGCAGCAGTCCAGCCTTCAATCAATGAGAGGAAGCTGGCGGCCTCCGTTGCGTTCACCTCGCCGTCACCGTTGTAGAGCATATCTATCTGCGCTCTTAGAGGAAGCTCAGAATAGGGCAGTATGCCAACGGAGTAGCCGCAGTCCATCATCATCGTCACGGCATATTCAAAGGTGGACATGTTGTCTCCGAAGTCTATGCGATAGTTGACATCCCGCTTATCCTCTGCCGTCAGGGCGACTCTTATAGCGCCGCTCACTTTGCTGAGACCGTCACCGCTGATGCTGTAACTGCTGCCGCTAACGGTCAACTCGCCGAAGACGGTCTTATATCCAGTGGCAACCACATAGATGTCATAAGTGCCATCATCCAGGACGGCATTGAAGTTGCGTCCGTTTACATCGGCGTATCTTATGCGCTCATCATTCTCTCCGGAAGCATCCTTGTTGACGAAAGTCACATTCAGGTCGACATCCTTGCCCACAAAACCGTTGATCTTAAGTCCCGTCTGGAGGGAGATGTTGATGTCACTTCCGTCCACTGAATGGTTGCCGACATACGTCACATAATTCATAGTGGGATGCTTGGCCTTCACGATCAGTGTGTAATAGGTATTGTTCTCGACAAGCATGTTTATGCTGGCAACTCCACTGTTGTAGACGGTACCATTCGTCACCGATATACCTTTTCCTTCATCCAGGCGGTGTTGGGCAGTGACTTCTATTTCCGTGCCCGCGCTCACGCCGTCAACGTTGACATTGATGGAGACAGGATCGCTGAACGGTATCAAGCCGATTATGATAACTTCCTCCTCGCCGAGATGATACTCATCGTCATAATATTCGATGAGGACGGTGTTGTACTGATAACCATCCATCTCAACCCTTATGAGGTAATTGTCATGGGTCAGACTGTCGGTCTCCGCCGAGCCATCGCTTTCGGTGATCCCGTTATCCAACACTTCACCGTCGATGGTAGATAGGACATACCAATCCGCGCCCTTGATTGGATCGCCGTTGGTGGTGTCGGCAACTATAAAAGTGATTGGGCTGGCAGGCTCGTTCCAGCTCGCCATCGCGCCTAATGGGATAGTGAGTACGGACAGGAGCAGTGCCAGCATCACTATGCCTGTGGCAAGTCCTTTTGATTTCATTTGTTGTGTTCCCTCCTTCGACCGGTACCCCTCAGTACCTGTGGACAGGTCAATCGCGTGCCCTATTGCGTTGCCATTAATAAATATTGTCTACGTTAGAAGGCAGCCAGACCCATGTCCGGATTAAGTTACTATTTCCTCAAGTCTTTCTTGTTCTAAGGCACGCCTTATTTCCATAGCCAGACGCCTGCCGGTGCTCATCTCTTTTCTCCATAGTGTATTTCCATACGGATGGCCCACAGCCATGTGCACATTCGTCCCGCCGCCTATCCTGGGTGCGACATCGTATATGTAAAAATTGAGGTCTTTATCGACACAGGTCTGTAAGCAGAAAGGACCGATTATTCCCGGGTGATAATGTTTCTCGGCAGCCTTCACATAGCGCTCGGCAAGTTCAAAAGCCTTCTCTAGCAACGATTCCCGCAGCGTTGCAGAGTTGTGACCACAAACAGTGTATTCCGGCAGTACTCCATCCTTCTCCAGCCCTATCTGTTGACCGGCAGGCAGGCGGACGTAACCGTCCAAAGAGCTTTCGAAACGCCAGTCTATACCCAAAAGCTCTATCTTCTCGCCCCTCTCTTCCAAGGGGGAATAAAAGAAATCAAGGTTGAACACTGGGCCGATGACATATTCTTCCATTCTGGCACTGTCGAGAAAGTCCTCTTCGATGATTCCCTGTGCGATCAACTCTTTGCTTTTGGCGTAGAACTGCTCTGGTGAAGAGGCGGTGAAAAACCCCCTCTCCAGCGTCTTCACTTTATGGTGTACCTTTACTATGGTGAGTCTGTCTATGTCTTCGGGCGAATCTATCTTTTTGGGATAAGGCAGTCCAGCCTTCTCCAGCAGCCAGTAATAGTCCTTCTCATCTCCCCTCTCCTCAGAGCGAAGCAGGTTCCGGCTGCCGACTATGGGCACAGCGAAATCGTTTTCAACAGAGTCTATCCCGCAGTAAGAGACGAATGAGCGGTTAGGTATGAAGAGAGTGTTGCTCTCCGTTAGGAATGATTGTGCTGCAGGACGGATGAGGTCTTTAAAACGGTCCAGAATGAGCACGTCGTCCACAACACCTCTGGTCACTTGGCCGGAAGGGTCCTTTTGGCTGCGGAAGTAGTTGGCAAAAGTGCGTTCTCTTCCTTTCTGGCATATGGCAAGAGTGCCGAATCCCTCGGACACCGCGCCGTCGCATGTGTCAAGGGCAGAATGGGAAGCTACCACACCGATCCTGATGGAGGTGGGGTCGTAACCCTCTAGGATACTAAGTACCTGTTCACGATCGATCATATGATCACTGCTGCGTAATCAGGGTGAGTATTATAAGTTTCTTTCAAGGCTTCATGCCAAACAGATCTCGAGCGCCGTACCCGAAGATCACGGCGTTTAATAGTAATCAGTGTTAGAAAGGTTGCAACGGCTTAATGCTCTGATTACTATTAAACGCCGTGATCTTCGGGTACGGCGCTCGAGATCTGTTTGACATGAAGCCT
>DUKW01000071.1 GCA_013329105.1 Candidatus Methanomethylophilaceae archaeon
TGATTGGATTTCTGCGTGTGGGTACACCCTCTTCATCAAAGGGTCTCCTACCTACACTGTCCGCTCTCAGCGGATCGTCCGTCAGAGTTAGGAGTTCCGACGACACCTTTTTGCCCAGATTGTCACGTAAGAAGGACATTCCCGTGTCCACATAGAACGCAGAAGCCATCATACCCGCCTGGGACATGATGTTCGCAAAGACCATAGGGGCAAGGATTGCATCCTGCCTCCCACCTTTGAACTCAACAGCAGCACGCGACATCGATGCCAAATGCCCAGCCTTCTCGCCTGTTACCACAGGATCAATCTCTTCAATGAACGGTGACAGAGCTAACCCATGACCGCTGGAGCCCTCTTCGGTGAATGAACGTATGGAGAGCTCCACGGAAGGAAGCGCTGCAACTGCATAGACACCTGCCGTCGAACGCAACTCCGTATGAACTATCGATGAACGCATCGAGCCTGCAGAACGGACCGCACCGGCTGAGTGAGCTGAATCCACAGCTGTAAGCACCATTTCTACCATCTCCTCAGCATCGACGGTTGCTGGCGACGGTATGGACTCATATAAAAATGGTCCACGTGGCAATGCTACGTTTTTGCCATCTCCTCTCCGTCTCAGCTCCTCTACCAGGAAATCAATGGCCAATTTAGTCTCATCCCAACTCTTCCCGTCGACGGTAACCGTGCCCCTAGCCCCGGCTTCACGGATATATATTGTAAGATCGGCTACCTCCAAATCAACCGCAACAGTCATGCGGTCGTTGGAAAAGCGCAACAGGGTCTCCTCTCGGAGCACTGATGTGCACAGTCCCTCAGTGATGCCTATATCAAGAAGATATTCAGTAACTTCCCCTGTCAAGTTCATACTTTCCCTCCCATAGGTACAGACCGCAAGCGGACATGAGGACCGCCAGTCCATACGGGCACTCCCTGCATAGGATCTCCTTTACCACATAACGCAGAACTGAACTGAAGATCACTTCCTAAGGCATCTATTGCTGACCACAATGCGGATGTGCTCATCTCCAGCGTAGGAGAGCTGATCATATCTTCTAGTTCACCATTGCGTATTTTATAACATTCCAGACCGACATATCGCTGATTGTAACGTCGGTCATCGATATTCCATTCCATAAAATTGCGCATGTAGATACCATCCTTGATATCTTCAATGAGCTCCTCGAAAGAATGATCTCCTGGGGATACGAAGGTGTTGGACATACGTATTATCGGTTCATGACAGAAAAAACGCGACCGGGACGATCCGTTACTACGGAGACCCATGGCTGCCGCAGAACTGCGATCATGCAGCAGTTCATCAAAGATCCCCTTGCATATAAGATTGCGTGGACGGGCGCGTACACACTCATCATCGTACCGATAATATCCAAAGGAACCGTTCAGCGTGGGATCGTCTATGACATTGAGTATCTCTTTACCTATTCTCTCTGGTACTCCCTTTTCACTACGAAAGGTCTCACCAGCCTGGGCTGCCTCTCGGCCCAGTAAACGATCGGCCTCACTAGGATGCCCGGCACTCTCATGTGCCACAAGACCGATGATCTCCGGCCCCAGGACGATATCTGTGGTGGCCCCCTTAAAGGACCTAGCCTCAGTCAGGATCTTTCCAAGGGTTTCTACCTCCGATGCCAAAACCGTGGGAACATCCCAACCAAGTACGGCCTCCCACCCAGCAGTGGCCCCTCTTGATATATGCCTCTGGATTGCACCTTTATTGGGGTTCACAACGGTCAGGAATGCGTTGAAAGCCGCCCGCGGTACGCTGCTAATCAACAAACCGCCGTCACTGTTGAGGATGACTTTCTCTGTCTCCATAAAACTCAGGGCCATGAATGACCCTACCAGTTTGGTATCAGTTCTCAACACTGCATCTGATGCGGCGGCCTCTGCCTCACTGAGCATGGAATCCACTTCTTCCCTATCCAGATCGGTGATGGGTATCTGCGCTGTCACAATGTCTTTTGCCCTGGACACAGCGGAGTCATCTCTTGACACGGTCGCCGGGATACGTTGGGAAAGCTCTGCCAAACGGACTGCCCTTTCCGCTAGATCTATAGGGTCATCATCGTTTGCGGCTACAAAGGCCATATGGCCTTTCACCGTCACCCTTATACTTACACCAGCCCTCAATGTTCTACTGCTGACCTCTGGGGTACCGTTCTTTAGTATGTATTCCCACGAACGATCTCTCTGATATCTGGCCTCAGCATACTCTGCACCCAGTGACAGGGCGTGGTCGAGAGCCGCCTCCAAGATGTCTTCCATAGGACTCTTATCACTAAAAGTGGTATATCTGTTCTACCTGTAGCAAAAGACAAAAATACAGATCTGACCTAATTAATACATATGAGAATATCCGTCACACTTCTCCAATATGAACATGGGATCCTAAGACAGGCGCTTGATGTCTTGGCGGAGGTTTCACGTAACGATCGCCTAGACTACAGGTCAGAGGATGTCAAAGAGCTTATCAGATTCCTAACTGAGTTCATAGATGAATTCCATCACGCTAAAGAGGAAAAATGCTTTTATCCCAAGGTTATCAAAGAATTCCCGAATCTGAAAAGAGACGTAGAGGAGGTCTTTGAGGAGCACGGGGAGGCGGAGATCCTGCTGAGGGATACATCTGCTGCCCTTGAAAGAGGGTCTTGGGATGAGCTTCGCAAAAACACTTCTCAATTAGTTAGACATATGGTGGCCCATGTGGAGAAAGAGGAGGATCATATCTTCCCAGAAGTGGACGATTGGCTGCCTCTGGA
>DUKW01000132.1 GCA_013329105.1 Candidatus Methanomethylophilaceae archaeon
ATCGCGATTTCATGAAAATCGTTTCTCTGGCGCCTGAGGTGCTGTGACAGAGAAATGGGAGTACATGTTTGCAGACTCTTGCCTTAACAAACATACTCTGACAGAGGAAAGGGGACACATGTTCGCAGACTCGTGCCTTAGCAAAACATACTCTGACAGCGGAATGGGGACACATCTCTCTTTCAGGTATTTCTCTGGAGTCGGAGAAATGTCCCCGATGTAATGGCCGGGTGGTGTTCCCGATGCAGGTATCTGATGGCTCAATTTGGAGGTGAAACAAAATGGCCGGACAGAAGGCTAAACAGAAGGTCCACGTCCGCAAAGGAGACACGGCGCTGGTGATTGCCGGTAAGAATAACGGCAAGAAAGGGAAAGTACTGAGAGTGATTCCGGAGAGCAGCAAGGTGGTTATCGAAGGAGTTAACGTTGTCAAGCGCCACACCAGGCCTACTCAAAAAATGCCCCAGGGAGGCATCACGCAGAAGGAAGCCCCTATTCACAGTTCAAATGTTATGCTTTTCTGCGGCAAATGCAGCAGCCCGACCAGGGTCGGCAAGAAAATTTTAGACAACGGTGAAAAAGAACGCATTTGTAAAAAGTGCGGCGAAACTTTATAAGACGTGCAATGAGACGTGAGAAATGAGATGTGAGGAAATGTGGGTACGGCTTCAGCCGTACAGGAGAAAGGGGACGTATGTTCGCAGACTCGTGCCTTAACCAAACATACTCTGACAGAGGAAAGGGGACACACCTCTGTTTGGGGCTTGGCTTTGAGGCCGAGGTATGTCCCCGATCGGGATGGCTGTACCTCTTAACGTATTTTCTGCATGTTGCAGGAATGTCCCCAATCAAATCTTGTTAATGACAAAATTTTTAGAAACTTTTAATTCATGAAGGGGTGGTTTAGTATTGGCTGAAGTCAGCGATAACAACCGGTACGGCGCTGAAGAGATCCAGGTCCTGGAAGGGCTGGAGGCAGTTAGGCGCAGGCCCAGCATGTATATTGGCAGCACCAGCTCCAGGGGGCTGCACCACCTGGTATACGAAGTGGTGGACAACAGCATAGACGAGGCTATGGCTGGATATGCCAAGCATATAGTGATCACGCTAGAAACGGATGGAGGCGTCACCGTTGAAGATGACGGTCGCGGCATACCGGTGGAGACCCACCCACATTACGGCAAGAGCGCATTGGAGCTGGTTCTGACGGTCCTCCATGCCGGAGGAAAGTTCGACAACAAGAGTTACACAGTCTCAGGCGGATTGCACGGTGTGGGGGTTTCGGTCGTCAATGCCCTCTCTGAAGAGCTGGAGGCAACGGTATGGAGGGATGGTAAGATATACCGCCAGCGCTTCCAGCGCGGTATTCCCTTGGGTTCTGTGGAATGTTTGGGCGAAACGGAAGGATCAGGCACAAAAATATATTTCCGTCCCGACCCACAGATTTTTTCCACATTGGAATTCGATTATGACACGCTGCAACACCACCTGCGCAATCTTGCGTTTCTGAACAAGGATCTTGAGATAGTGTTCCGCGACGCCCGTAGAGGCAAAGAAGAGCGTTTTCATTTCAAAGGGGGTATTGTCGAATTTGTCACTCATCTAAACCGCAGCCGTGAGGTGCTCCATCCGGAGCCGATATACATCAGCGGCAATAGGGATGTGGGTGGTGAAGGTATGGGCATATACATCGAACTGGCAATGCAGTATACCGACGCCTTCGCTGAGAACATACACACCTTCGTCAACAACATAAACACCGTAGAAGGTGGAACGCACCTCTCTGGTCTCAGAGCGGCGCTCACACGCACCCTTAATGATTACACGAAGGAACACGGTCTCCTAAAGAATGGAGAATCGCTGAGTGGTGAGGATGTTCGGGAGGGCCTTACCGCCATCCTCAGTGTTAAACTCCCTAATCCTCAGTTTGAGGGGCAGACCAAGACTAAATTGGGCAATAGCGAGGCCCGCAGTGTGGTGGAATCTATTGTCAGTGAAGGATTAGCCGAATACCTCCTGGAGAACCCAAGCGTTGCGGAGCAGATCGTGAAGAAGGCGGTGCTGGCAGCACGTGCCCGCGAGGCCGCTCGCAAGGCCCGTGACCTAACGCGCCGGAAGACCCTTTTGGAATCCACCTCTCTTCCCGGCAAGCTCGCCGATTGCAGCGAGCGCGATCCTGCAAAATCGGAGTTGTTCATCGTTGAAGGTGAGAGTGCCGGCGGCAGCGCAAAACAGGGGCGCGATCGGCGTTTTCAGGCAATCCTCCCCCTTCGGGGCAAGATCCTAAACGTGGAAAAAGCACGTCTCGATCACATATTGGAGAGCGAAGCTATCCGTAACTTAATCACCGCCCTGGGCTGCGGTATTGGAAATGAATTCGACATAGAGCGCACCCGCTACCACCGTATCATCATCATGTGTGATGCCGATGTAGACGGCGCTCATATAGCCACCTTATTGCTGACGCTCTTCTTCCGTCACATGCGCCCGCTCATCGATGAGGGGTACATATACTTGGCACAGCCGCCTCTTTATAAGATATGGAAAGGCAAGAAGGAGGCTTATGCGTATAGCGAGAAGGAGCTCGAGGCTCTGTTCGAGGAGTTCGGCGACAATGCTAACGTACAGCGCTATAAGGGTTTGGGAGAGATGAACCCCCAACAGCTGTGGGAAACCACCATGGATCCCGAGAGGCGTGTATTGAAGAAGATCGAGATCGAAGACGCCATACGTGCTGAGGAGCTGTTCTCTACCCTTATGGGTGATGCCGTCGAACCCCGCCGTGAGTTCATCTTCAACCATGCGGCGGACGTCATCAACCTGGATGTGTGATTATGTCTGAGGAGAGAGTCATTAATCAGAGCATCGAGAACGAGATGAAGCGCTCTTACATCGATTATGCCATGAGCGTCATAGTGGGCCGCGCTCTGCCTGATGTGCGCGACGGTCTCAAACCGGTGCATCGTAAGATATTGTACGCGATGTATGACATGGGTCTCTACCACAACCGTCCGCACAAGAAGAGCGCCCGTGTAGTCGGTGAGGTATTGGGTAAGTATCATCCTCATGGCGATCAGGCGGCTTACTCCTCATTGGTGCGCATGGCGCAGGACTTTTCCATGCGCTATCCACTGGTGGACGGTCAGGGGAACTTCGGTTCCGTGGACGGCGATTCGGCCGCTGCAATGCGTTACACCGAGTGCCGTATGTCTCGCCTAGCTACCGAAATGCTGGCGGACATAGACAAAGACACAGTGGACTTTGTAGAGAATTTTGACGGTTCTCTCACCGAACCGTCAGTACTGCCCTCTCGTTTTCCAAATCTTCTGGTGAACGGTTCTTCCGGAATAGCGGTGGGAATGGCCACCAACATCCCTCCTCACAACCTCGCCGAGACGATCGATGCGCTCGTTTACTTGATAGACAACCCCGACGCCGATGTTTATGATCTGATGAAATTCATAAGAGGACCGGACTTCCCTACCGGTGGCATAATCAATGGGATGGCAGGTGCCATCGCCGCTTATGAGACCGGCCGTGGCAAGGTGCGCATCCGCGCCCGGGCGGAAATTGTGGAGAAGGACGGAAGGGAATCTATTATCGTATCGGAGATACCCTACCAAGTGAACAAAGCCAGCCTCATTGAAAGCATCGCCGATCTGGTCAAAAAGGGCCGTATAGAAGGCATATCCGACCTTCGTGATGAGTCGGACCGCAAAGGTATGTGCATAGTTATCGAGGTAAAGAGAGATGCTAGCGCTACCGTGGTGCTTAATCAACTCTATAAGAACACTCAAATGGAAGCGACCTTCGGTATAATCAACCTCGCCCTCGTTGACAATCAACCACGTCTCATGTCTTTGAAGGAAATGATGACCCATTATCTGGACCACAGGCGTGAAGTGATCGTAAGGCGCACGAAGTATGAGCTGGCCCAGGCACGAAAACGCCACCACATATTACAGGGGCTGATAAGGGTCATCGACAGTCTGGATGAGGCAATTGAAATGATACGCGCCTCCGAGTCACCGGACGAGGCCCGAAACGCCCTTATGAGCAGGCTCGATCTAAGCGAGGAGCAGGCCAAGGCCACGCTCGATATGCGTTTGCAGAAGTTGACGGGCCTGGAGCTTGACGCCCTGCGCGAAGAGTACAAACAGATAACGCTACTCATCGAAGACTTGGAAGACATACTCTCTTCCGATAGCCGAGTGTGGGACATCATAAAAGAGGAGCTGCTCACGGTCAAAGAGCAACATGCCGACCCTCGCCGGACGGAGATCGACATGAACTACGCCGACATGGAAGACGAGGACCTTATACCGATGGAGCGAGTGGCCATAACCATCACACAGGACAACTATATTAAACGCATCAACCTCGACACTTACCGCAAACAACAGCGCGGTGGTACAGGTCTTACAGGCATGACCACCAAGGAGGAAGATCAGGTGACCAATCTTTTTGTAGCCTCCACTCACGATTACATACTCTTCTTTACCAACCTGGGTCGCGTGCATTGGTTGAAAGGGTACAACATCCCTGCAGGAGGGAGGCTTTCCCGCGGGAAACCGATAGTGAATATCCTTTCAGGCCTGGAGCCAGGAGAGAAGGTGGTGGCCACTCTTTGTGTCAGCGATTTTAGCGAGGATCTTTTCCTGCTGTTCGCTACCCGCCGCGGTATCATCAAGAAGACACCCCTCAGCGCTTATGCCAACGTTCGCTCTAAAGGTATCAAGGCTATCCGCATGGACGAAGGTGATGAGCTGGTGGAGACCCGCCTTAGCGACGGTTTGCAGAATGTGGTGCTGGCTACTGCCAAGGGGCAGGCCGTGCTCTTCCCAGAGTCCGACGTCCGCGCTACCGGGCGTGATACGCGCGGTGTGCGGGGTATAAAACTACGGAAAGGGGATGAAGTGGTAGGTATGGCAGTGGTGGGTACGGATGATTTACTCCTTACTGT
>DUKW01000161.1 GCA_013329105.1 Candidatus Methanomethylophilaceae archaeon
CCATCAATGCGTCCAAGGCGTTCGGCAATCATCTCACAGGTATCGCGGTAATGAGTGAAGACCAGAATACGGGATCCAGGGGCATCGGTCAGCTGTTGGCTGACTAATGTCATGACCCGCGATACTTTAGGATGTTCGGCCTTTGTAGCAGAGACCATATTTTTCAGCTCTTCGTAATCTGGATATGCCAGTAGTTCCCTGGTGGCACGGCTGCACCCTTTCTGTGATCTCTCCTCCTCCAGCCTGTCAAGGAAGCGCGATAGTGCGGTGATGCCTTGCGTCTCGGCAAGACCAATGGCATGGTGAAGCTTCATGGCGATTGCCTGCAGCGTGAGGCCACGATAGAGAGTGTTAACACGCTCTCCGTGAGCCACACGTGCTTGTAAGGCCCTGCCGAGGTCCAGAAGCCTTTTGGCAGTGGCTGTACGCGGATCGTCGATGAATTTCAGCTCTACCAACTCGCTGACCGCGTGGTCGAGCATTTTTCTCATTACATCAATAATCTCTTTTATATCATCCGGGAGTTCAAGGGTGATTATTTCCATTTGGATATTATGTATATAGGGCATAACGTCTGGATCGTCCTCAGTGCGCACTTCTATGCGGGAAAGTCTGAGGTTCTCACAGACCTCTATGATTCTCTTGCTGTTGCTGCCCGGGGAGGCGGTGATACCCATACTCAGACCTTTGTATGCTGCATAGTATTTTGCCACCTTTACGTACGAATAATTACCTACGGCGCGGTGTGCCTCATCGTATACGATGAGGCCTACACCCTGAAGTGTATATCTCCCCTTTTCTATGTCATTGGCCAAGACCTGTGGTGTGGAGACTATGACGCGATTCATTTTCCATATCTCTGCTCTCTTTTCCGGTTCCGTCTCGCCTGTCATCGACGCTGTCGGTATCTTGGGCATTAGTTCTTGTATGACGTCCCGATGCTGTTCGACCAACGGACGAGTGGGTGCCAGCATCAATGCCTTTTCCGCTCCGGTCCGAAGGACCTCGGCAATGACACGGAGCGCAATGATGGTCTTCCCCATACCAGTAGGTATTACGACGAGAGTGGAGTCCTTCAGGCAGCTTCTCACTAAGGCATCCTGATATTTTCGCTGCTCGACGGTACCTTCTTTGATGAAAGGATGGGAGATGTACACGTTCATGAAATGGCGGGATAATAAAATAGATATTTGGGAAAGGGGAGTGAAAATAGGTTTAGCAGCAGCCGCTGCTACAACCAGAGCAACCAGTGGCCTTAAGGTTCTCAATGGTTAGGCCGGTGCCTAGCTGGGGATCGTCAATGAACTTAATCACACAATCCTCGAGGGCTTCTCCAGTCTCATCGTCGAAATAGAAAGAGAAACCGTCAAGGGCGATCTCTGTATCACCTTCTTCCTTCTCGGCCTGAAACTTCATACCGAATTGAGGTCCTGAACATGCCATTCCGGCCAGATAGATCTTAACACCCTGGCCCTGTTTGTCGTTTTGCTCCAGTAGCTCTTTGAGGAATTTCTCTGCTTCGGGAGTGATCTCTACCAAATTTCTTCACCTATCCACGAAAAAGATTCCTATTATATAAACAACTTCCCCTCTTACAAAACATCGCGCCTTTTCTAGAAAGCCTATAAATCGGTTTAGGACGCTGACAACTTTATGTTAGAAGGAAGACACGAGATTGAGATCGCCGGCGCAAAGATACTGATTGAGAATGGTGAAGCAAGTGTGGTCAGCGCTCCTACTGTTAAATGTTGTCCCCTTCGGAAGAAGATCTACGGTGTAGAGCATGAGAGTGCAGAGACTGTGTTGAAGACCCTCTATTTCAGCGTTGAGGACTATGGCATGTTTACCTCTTCCCGTAAGCTCCGCAGTGAGGAGAAAACGGTTAGTTTCGGAGCGGCGGAGATAATCAGTGACGCCCTAAAAGATGGTCTTCTGGATGCAGCAGTGCTCGTTTGTGAGGGAGCCGGGACCGTGATATGCGTCGATCCTTGCGTTGTGCAGGCGATAGGTGCTCATATGACCGGATTGCTGAGAACCTCTCCAATACCAGCGATCCAGAACGCCCTGCGCCGAGAAGGCTCTGTGCTGCTCTCAGATGATGCCGTAATCGATCAGATGGGAGGCCTGATGAGAGCGGCAGAGATGGGATATAAACGGATAGCGGTGACAGTGGCAGGTCCTGATGCGCCTACAGCGCAAGCTATCAAAACAAAAGAAAGGGAGCTAGGCATTCAGATAGTTGTGGTATCGGTGCATAACAGCGCTGTATGTGGTTTCATGGCGGAACTGCTTGTCTATTTCTCGGATCTTCTTTATCTCTGTGCATCCAAGCAACTACAGGAAATCGCTGGAAAAAGGGCCCTACTGCAGATGGGAACCTCCATACCGGTATTGGCGATGAGTGAAGAGGGTAAAAAGCTGATACTAAATCGCGCAATGAACGTCAATGACACGATGCTTATAATGAAGTCCACACTGCCCAGGTGCGATCTTTCCCCTGGGCCAGAACCGCTTTTTACCCCTCAATGTGGGCCCGATACGACCCTTGTCAAAAAGTAGTAAAAAATAGATAAGAGGTTTTGAGAGAGGAGGAGCGCGCCCGTTTCACTGGATGTTCACCTTCCGCGGAGCAGGCTCGATATGTGCAGTCTTCAGCACCACTTCAAGGATGCCGTTGTTGTACTCAGCTTTGGCTGAATTGGGGTCCACCTCCGTGGGAAGCTTCAGAGTCTTGTGGTACTTCCTGTTCTCAGAGTCCACTGATACAGTCATGGAAGTAGGTGTCGTCTGGAGGTCGATGTCCTCCTTAGATACACCTGGGAGCTCCACCACGATGCGTATCTCGTTGCCCTCGTGCGTCACATCGGTGAAGGGCTCGCGCACGCCTTCTTTGGTCTTTCCGAGGGGGAGTTCGGCGCTGCTGCCTATCTCGGTACCGAACTCACGCACGTGTGGCACACCGTCGGGACCCCGATACATAGTGTAGCCCCACAGCCTGCCGCCGGGGGTCCCTCCCTCAGTGCTTATGAACTCTCGGAACATCCGCTCCAAGCGCTCCTCCATCTCCTCGAACTCTCGGAACAGATCATCCCATCCGCTCATTTCTATCACCTCACATATTCTACTTTATCTCCCAGCTCTATTTTCTGTGCAAGTTCGCGTTTGGAATAAGGTTGTACACCTTCCAACGCCTTGCGGAAGTAGTCCATGCTGACCCTCACATTCTTGAGATCCTCCTCATCTGGTACCTTTCCGGACTCGACGAGGTCCTTAACGGTGAGCATTACAGCCTCGTTGACCACTGCCGCAAGGTCGGCACCGCTGTACCCATCCGTCTTCCTGGCAATCTCATCCAGATCCACGTCGTCTGCAAGGGGTTTATTCTTAGTGTGGATCCTGAGGATTGCTTTGCGAGCCTCCAAGTCGGGCAGTCCGATATATATCATCTTGTCGAAGCGGCCAGGTCTCAGCAACGCTGGGTCAATGATATCTGGGCGGTTGGTGGCAGCGATTACGACCACGTCGTGTAGCGCTTCAAGCCCATCCATCTCGGTGAGCAGCTGGGATATCACCCTTTCGGTGACCTTGCTGTCCTCACTTCCGCCGCGGGTGCCGGTTATCGAGTCGATCTCATCCATGAAGATTACGCATGGAGCCGCTTGACGCGCCTTGCGGAACGTCTCGCGGACGGCTTTTTCAGACTCCCCGACCCATTTGCTGAGGAATTCAGGTCCTTTGACAGAGATGAAATTGGACTCGCTCTCAGATGCTACTGCCTTTGCGAGCATGGTTTTCCCGGTTCCAGGCGGGCCGTAGAGCAGTATACCGCGCGGTGGTTGAGCGCGTAGGTGCTCGAAGACCTTACCGTATTTCAGTGGCCATTCGACGGCCTTTTTAAGCTCGAGTTTTGCATCTTCTAGAGCACCGATATCATCCCAGCTTAGCTTCGGCCTCTCGATAAGGACCTCACGCAGTGTAGATGGTTGCATCTCGCGGAGGGCGTTGCGGAAGTCGTCCCACTCTACTTGGATAGAGTTAAGGACTTCCATTGGGATTTCCTCCACATCGAGGTCCAGCTCCGGCAGTACGCGACGGAGGGATGCCATTGCCGCTTCTTTACACAGGGCGGCAAGATCGGCACCTGCGTACCCGTGGGTCAGGTCTGCCAGCCGATTTAGGTCGACATCGTCTGCTAGCGGCATGCCACGGGTATGGATCTCCAGGATCTCCAATCTGCCCTCTTTGTTAGGTATGCTGATCTCGATCTCACGGTCGAAGCGTCCCGGTCGCCTCAGCGCCTCATCGAGGGCGTTGGGACGGTTGGTGGCACCAATCACGACCACCTTCCCACGGCTCTCGAGGCCATCCATCAGCGACAAGAGCTGAGCGACTATACGCCTCTCCTGCTCGCCGGTAACCTCATCTCTCTTAGGAGCGATGGAGTCGATTTCATCTATAAAGATGATGCTGGGTGCGTTCTCTTCAGCCTCCTTGAATATATCACGGAGGCGCTCCTCGCTCTCGCCGTAGAACTTGCTCATTATCTCTGGACCGCTTATGGAGATGAAGTTACTGCTGGTCTCCCCCGCAACAGCCTTGGCGAGCAAGGTCTTACCGGTTCCAGGCGGGCCGTGCAGCAGCACGCCTTTAGGTGCCTCCACTCCAAGACGACGGAACAGCTCCGGGTGCTTGAGGGGGAGTTCTATCATTTCTCTTACCCTCTTCACTTCCTCACCGAGGCCGCCTATATCCTCATACGAGACCTTCGGTACGGAGCTGATGTCTTTGGATGGTTTCTCAGAGATCTTCACCTCGGTGTCACGGGTCATCAGTACTGCGTCAGCAGCGGGACTGAATGAAGTGACCACCAGATCTATTTTGTTACCCATAACGCTGAGGGTGAGTATATCTCCTTTGGAGAAGGGCCTACCCTCCATAGCCTGGGCGATATATTGCTCTCCCCCCTTGATCTTTAATTGTTCATCCGTGGGAGCGAACGTGATCTTAGATGCTTCCTTTACGTTTACCTTCTTTATATCCACTCTCTCATCTATACTGGTACCGGCATTTCTACGGGTAGAACCATCTATCCGGATTATACCGCGGTTAGCGTCCTCTGGGCCTCCGCGCAGGACCCTGGCGACCGTTCTTTTTTTTCCCTCAATCTGTATTATGTCGCCTGCTTTAAGATCCAATATATCCATTACTTCGGGATC
>DUKW01000129.1 GCA_013329105.1 Candidatus Methanomethylophilaceae archaeon
ATTCCATGACCTCCCTAGGGTAAAGATGAAACTGACCCACCCAGACACCGCCTGGTCTTTGCTGAGGTTGTCTAATCAACGAAAACTCACGCCAGTGATTCACTCAAACATGTCTACATACAAGTTACTGACTCTCATCACCAAGTCCTCGGGTAGAGGCGGGATGTCGGGCTCAGGTTCACCAGTCTGACGGGCTTTCATTAATTCGTCGAAATACCCTATATCACGGTAATAACGACGCACGAACTCTTTACTAAGCTCTTCCGGCTTACCAGCACTGTATGAGTCGATATCCCACCAACGATCCTCGTCCATAGTTCCGAAGGTATCTATAACCACGAACTCTCGGTTCTCATTGAGACCGAACTCTTTTTTTCCATCCACATGGATCAAAAGTCTCTCTGCAGCCTCCTCGTCTATTATGGAATCTATGTAAAGAGCTATCTTGATCATCTCCTCATATTCTGCTTCGCTGAGCCCAGACATTTTCAGTGCCTCATCAAGATCAACATGACGGTCATATTGCTCCAGTTTAGTAGTGACTTTCACAAATGTCTTTAGGAGTTTCTCACCGTACTTTATCTCATGCTCAGCAGGGAATCCTAAATTTTCTGGGGAAAGGTCGCCAGACTTCAGACGGTCCATAAGCGATCCGGCAACGTAGTGCCTGGTGATGATCTCTAACGGTATGAGATAGCCCCTGGTGTCCTGACCAATGGCATCGTAATCTTTGATGACCTCAAATCTCTTAACACGCATTCGATTGGGGGGGATGTACTCTTTGAAGTGCGTACGGACGCCTTTACTCTTAAGAAGTTGAAACCAGAACACCGCTGTGCGGCAGAGAGTCTCACCTTTGAAAGGGATATGCGAAGGAATGATCTTGTCGAACACCGAAATGTTGTCAGTGAATACAAACTCTAAGGTTTGGTTGTCGACCTCGTAAACTTCTTTCACCTTACCGACGCGTATGAGGTTCATCGGTATGATGCTAAATGAAGGGTATATAAAAATTTTTCATTATGGCTATTCTTTGATCTTATCAAAAACATAATCCCCCCAATCCCTTAACCCCAAAACAATTTCCAGCTCTGCATATGTTAACATCGGGCGCTTATACATAACAGCATCATCAATCGCCACTCTAGGGCAGGCAGTGTTAACATAGGCATCGACATCATAAGGCATCAGTGCTATTGGGTTTATTTCTTCCAGCACAACGATTGCTCCATACCGTCCTTTGGAGTTTAACAATCTCACAGCATCCTCTGCTGTTTTCAGTCTTCTTTGCCCTGTCTTAGCAGATACGATAACAAGAAAACGTCTAGCCTCGGCCGCAGTATTTATGAGAGCAAATCTTTGGCGTAAGATACGGTCCCTCTTTTCAGACATCTCTCTAATTTCACGCTTCACCGGATCTAGGACTATTACATCTTTCCCAGTGTCTAAAGCGATTGCGAGGGCGTGAAAATCTCCCTCACCTATCTGAATAAAAGAGTCCACCTTTTCATTCACATCCTCTGCACTACTGCAGTTACAACCCAATACCTGGCCAGGATATGCAATGCGTGAGTCGCCGTTACCTATATAGACCTCCTTACCAGCCTTTTCAAGCAACGAACGTACGATTGGTATTGACTCTATATATTGTATGGTTGCCAGCAAGCCAACTCTGCCACCTAGAAGGGGCAATGCCTCAGATACGAGATCGCTCATATCGGGATCAACCCTCATCTCAACGAACAGAACGTTATCGGAAACATTTATGGACGGAATACGGGCATGACCGAAATGCACAAGGGCATCGGCAAAGTCCTCAAAACCTCTGTATACGTCACAGGCCCCATAACAAGGGTCACCGATTATTATGAATTGACAATCTAAACCATCAGCCAGCTTTTGAACAATCTGAATGGCTTTAGACTTCATCCCTTCAGGCATCTGCAGGGCAATCTTGGACCAACCATGGCTCTTGATCCAGGCACGAACATCTTCTAAAGCCAAGTTGAACATGGCCTAATTGAGCAAATGCCTTCCCTTCTCCACCTCTATGTAACAGGGAGATGGAAGTTTCATGGCGGCCTTCCAAAGGGCTTTCTTGGCTTGACCAAAGTTCTGAGGATTGCAACGGATGGTCAGGACCTCCTGTTCACGCTCTAGCCGAGCTGCGGTACCAACATTCTTACCGAAGGCATGCCTCATACCGCTGGATACACGGTCAGCACCTGCACCCGTTGCGAGCTTGTTCTCACGCAAGACATGATGGGGATATGGTTTGACCTTGAGGTGATAGTTAGCAACCCCTACCTGTTTGCTCATAAGTCTATTGGCAGCTATACGAGAAGCCTCTAATGCAGTATGCCGTATCTGCACACGATTCTTTACGCAGAGAGAAACTGTGACTGGAAAATCCTCCTTTGGGTTACCCATATCAAACTGGTTGATCCTGGGATTAGGAACACCGCCCATGTATTCCTTGCGAGTGTAGGCCTGTCCCTTTACCTGCCTGTACATAACTGCGGGCTTCCTTGCCATCTATACCACCTATCTTGAAAGTAAACAAAACGCTAAGGCCTACACACCCAATTTGGTATTTAAGGCCTGTGTAGACGCCTTAACGCCACCATTGACCGTGGATTTAAAGACCGAATATAAACTTTTCTACAGTGCTAGGAAAAAATCAAGAGGTACAACTAAAAGAGAACATCAACCTTCACGAAACCCTCTCAAGAAACATATATATTTAATACATGATTGAAGAGGAGGGTTGGCAATGACTAAAGGGAGGGTCTCCAACAAAAAGATGAGGGAGATCGCCGAACAGAGGATGACCCAACTCTTAGCAATGGCATACGAAGAAGCTTCTGCGGGTCACATAGAACGAGCCAGAAGATATGTGAACCTATCACGCAGAATAAGCATGAGAACAAAGACGCCTATGCCAAAGGGGATAAGATATTGCGAAGGATGTCTTGTACCGTTGGTACCTGGTTTGAATAGTCGCACCAGGTTTAGAAACGGAAAGATAACCATCCAATGTTTGGAATGCGGCGATATCAAGAGAATTCCGTATATTAGGGAGAAATCGGCAAATGACCGAAAAAGAAGCGATTAAAGAACTGCGCAGGAGAGGTTTAGAGATTAAACCGACTATCCATATCGGTAAAGACGGCATTACAGAAGGATTGGTCCAAGAGCTAATCAAGCAAGTCAAAAATAACAAATTGGTTAAAGTTAGGATCTTGGACTCCGCACAGTTCAACGCCAAAGATATTGGAAAAGATCTGGCGGAGCGCACCGGTGTCATACTCGTCGATAGCCGCGGTTCGGTACTGCTATACAGCGACATGAGAACATACCAGCAGCTCATTGACAAAAAGGCATAGGTGTTTAGATGTTAGATGCTAACTTGATAAGAAAGGATCCTGAGACGATACGCAAAGCCCTGATAGATCGCGATTATCCGACTGAACTTTTAGATGAATTTCTATCTATCGATGCCGCATGGAGAGACAACCTGAATCAGAGTAACCGCCTGAAGTCGTTACGCAATGATGTATCCATAGAGATAGCGCGATTAGAGGGAAAAGAGAGAGAAACAAAGATAGCTGAAATAAAGAGCATCTCTGAGAAGATCAAAAAATTAGATGCAGAGATAGCACGTCTAGACGCTCTGCGAGTAGAGTCTCTGCTCCTGCTGCCAAACATACCTCATCCTAGTGTACCCGTTGGACCGGATGCGTCTGGTAACATTATTATCAAAACATGGATGAGGGAACGTATCTTCGACTTTGAGCCTAAAGAACATTTCGAGATAGGAGAGGAATTGGATATAATCGACTTTGCCAGAGGCGCTAAGGTCGCTGGCTCTGGTTTCTATGTGTTGAAGGGCGACGGGGCTAGATTGGAAAGAGCATTGATTAATTTCATGCTGGATCTTCACCATAGCCAAGGATATAGAGAAATATTCCCGCCAGCAGTAGTGAACAAGGAATCTGTTATAGGGACTGGCCAATATCCAAAAATGAAGGACGACATGTACTTCATGGAGAGGGACGAATTATGGTTGAACCCCACAGCAGAGGTTCCTGTCACAAACCTACATCGCGACGAGATATTCGATGCAGATGAGCTTCCGGTATATTACACAGCATACCTCCCATCATTCCGTAGAGAGGCAGGACGCCATTCGGATACCAGAGGTATTGCCCGTGTCCATCAGTTTAACAAAGTGGAGATGGTAAAGTTCGTCCATCCTGAAAAATCCTTCGAAGAACTGGAGAGTCTGCTTCTGGATGCTGAGGCTGTCATTCAGGCATTGGAACTTCCATATAGAGTGCTTCTTTTATGTACTGGCGACATGAGCTTCCATGCTTCTAAATGCTACGACATAGAACTGTACGCACCGGGAGGATCTAAATGGCTAGAGGCCTCTTCATGCAGTAATTTCACAGATTTCCAGGCCAGAAGGGCACATATCAAGTTCCGCCCTGAACCACACCTAAAAAGCGAGTTCGTACACACCTTGAACGGTTCAGGCGTTGCATTGCCACGTACGATGGTAGCCATACTAGAAAATTATCAGAACGAAGACGGGAGTGTTACCATTCCAGAAGTCCTGAGGCCTTATATGAGCGGCCAGAGACGTATAGGTTAGTCAGACATCGATATTCTCTATAAGATCAATCAGCTTCCCAGCGTCTATCCCTCTCGTACTCATATCGTTCATCTGGTTCTTCATCTCGCCAAGAGCCTCACGAAGAGTTTTAGAGGTGATTCCGTGACACTTAGAGGCCCATGCCTCGTGATAAGCCGACAGTATGTCACACATCTTTACCATGCGGCCGTCACGTGGGTTGGCATCGTTATCGTTAAACTCGAAAGGAATGTCCTCCTCGGTCACGATCGTTTTCCCTTTGCAGACATATTTATTTTTACCCTGTTCATATAAAAGATACCTAAGATCATCATGCCATGTTGAAGGTAGTAGAGGAAGCAGTCTCTCTTCAACCAACTCTCTTTCATAACCGTCAAGTATCTCCTGCAGACCGCCTATGTTTCGTTTTATTGGTGATATTATGTCCTTTGTCAACACTTCGGGGAGATCATGGAACAGGGCCGTATAGTAATTGTTGTATACCCTTCTCTCACAATCACCCAACGACCGCGAAAGGAGCAGTGTCATTTGGGCCACCATCAAAGAATGACCTAACACAGATGTGTCTGGTACACGAGGAGAGCGCGCCCACCGATGCTGAAAACGAAGTTGACCGCAAAAATCTATAAAACCGAAAGACTTCTTTTCTAGAAGTATCCTTTGAACTCCGATTAAATCGTAATGATCTTCGATCTGGAGTTCTATTTCCCTCTTAGTCTCCTCTATACCATACATATATGGGTTAGCCGCGTAGATTATCTTAAACTCCCAATCGGTTGCTAGGTAATGAGCGGCATTAAGTATCCTCCGCTCCAGGCTGTTTGGATCTTTGTTGAAATGCTCCTCAAAACAGCGGAGGAAATCTTCATCAATACCTTTGATTTTATGCAACTCATTAAGAACGAAATCCTGCAATTCCTTACCCCTCTGCTTTTCTATCCTGTGGAATACAGGTGGTTTGAGGTCCGTTAATATTACTCTCTGCAGGAATTCGAACATTCCTCCTTCGATTATGGTTTTCCAATCCAAAGGCTTATTATGTCTTCCCTCACTTTCTTCGAACTTACCGAGAACCCAAGCTATGACTGCCTTGTGGGCCTGCTTGTCTAACTCTATCAACTCCACTGGGCGGAGATGGTCATTCCACCGCCTCATATGCGCTGCCTGAAAGAACTGATGGACCAGCTCTATGTTCAAAGAGGTCATTTTCATTTACTCCATGGTCTTTGGTGTTTCGAGTTATAACTCTCGCCTCTTCCATGACTCTGTACCTGTGCCTCCATATACCACTCCAAACAAGAACGGTGAAAGGGATGTTCAACGTCGTTCATGTCAATCAAGACATAATACTGCTCGCCGTCTTCCACGAATTCAAGACAGAGTGGGCATCTG
>DUKW01000030.1 GCA_013329105.1 Candidatus Methanomethylophilaceae archaeon
AAGGGGGTGTCCCCATTATACTCACCACAGGTAACGTGCGACCTATCGCAGACGGCCTCAGTCGCTTCATTGGCTTGGACGGGACGGTGGTAGCTGAAAATCGAGGTGTGGTATGTCATGACGAACAGTTTAAGATTATAGGCGACCCCACCATACCAAAGAAAGCCTATGAGCACCTAAATCAGATGTTAGATCTAGAAAGGCTTTTCACAGACAACTGGAGGGTCTCAGAAGTGGCCTTGCGGACGTCATGTGATGTAAAGTGGGTGAGGGAACAGTTAAAGGACTTCCCAGTAAAAGTTCAGACCACGGGCTTTGCTGTACACATCATGCAAATGGAACATAGCAAAATGAATGGCCTCAAGAAGGTAGCAGAGATGATGGGCATAGATATAAAAAAAATCGCTGCAATCGGTGATTCAGATAACGATGTTCCCATGCTCAGGGGTTGTTACAGAAGTTTCGCTGTGAGCAATGCCAGCAAAGCCGCCAAAGAGGCAGCTACGGAGGTCACGGACGGCGATCACGGAGATGGTGTGATCCAGGCTCTGCAGAGGCTTAGGTTACTCTAAGAGTCTCTTTGCTTCATCAGCGTCCATATCTAAGGCCATTAGCATGAATTGAAGGGCCTTACGTGCGTATGGTTCACGGGCCTTTGGATCGTCCATTATCTCTCCATAACGGGCGAGAACGCTATTATAATATTCAACAGCAAACTCAGAGAGATATCGACCGGCATTGGCATCATCCAACTCCGCAGCCTCCTTATATGCACCCTCTGCCTCCTCATATTCACCAACGGAAATGCAGAAAGAACCGTAAGAGCTGTAGTACATGAAATTTTCAGGGTCAAGTTCGATCGCTCTTTTATAGGCGTCTATGATCTCCTCATCCGGTATTTTAGCTCCAAACATCCCGCTAGCCATATTGCCAGTCTCTGCTTTTAGGAACCATATCTCCGAATTGTCAGGGAACTCCTCAGCAGCTTTTTTGAATTTGTTATAGGCTTTTTTGAAGTCCCCTTTTTCCATCTCTTTATGCCCGTCCTTAATCAACTTCTCCAGGTCTGCCATAATTCTCTGGCGAATAAAGTGAGCATGCGAGATAAAGCTTTCCCAAATAACCACTTGAATATGAGTGATTATTAAATAAAAGAGATTGATGTTAGAGAACAACCCAGGGAGGTTCATTATGGACACTAAGACCGTGAAAAAGGTGGCCATGCTGGCACGCCTAGAATTCAGTGACGAGGAAGTCGAGAGGCTCGCTATTGAGCTAGAAACTATCCTAAATCATTTTGGACTTCTTGACGAGGTTGAGGGCCTAGAAGACTATTCATTGAATCCAATTGAGGTTATCGACATACTTCGTGAGGACATGGCGCATATAGACATCCCAGTCGAGGAGTTGATGAAAGACATGGATACTTATGAAGGCTATGTGAGGGGGCCAAGACTCTCATGATCTCCAGGGAAGAGCTCCTTGAGCTCAATGAACGATATGGTATGTTCTATAACATCGCCGATGAGCTGCCTGATGGTGATTTTCATTTCTCTGCTAAAGATAACCTGACAACCAAAGACCTTCCAACCACTGCCGGCTCTCGTATGCTGGGGACATACCGCCCACCCTTTGATGCCGCCGCAGTGGAAGCTCTCAAAAAAACTGGAGGCATACTTCTAGGAAAAACGAGCATGGATGAATTTGGTTTCGGTACTTTCTCTACCAACTCTGCCTTTGATATCCCATGCAACCCATTCGATACTGAACGCAGCTGCGGTGGTTCTTCCGGAGGTGCCGCCTGCGCCGCTTCGTTGATAGGAGGACATATAGCGCTCGGAGTCTCCACCGGTGGAAGCATTTCTTGCCCGGCCTCATTCTGTGGTGTCGTAGGCCTTACACCTACATACGGGCGTGTGTCCCGTTATGGGCTGATCGACTATGCCAACTCGTTAGATAAAATAGGGATGCTGGCAGCATCCTGCAAGGATATATCCAAACACATCAAAAAAATAATAGGCGAAGACCCACGCGACCCCACAAGCTGCAGTCATCCACCTTGGCACGAGAGAGATGAGCTAAATAGCATCGCTGTGCCCCGCCAGGCCTTGGATGGTATTCCAAAAGAGATCATTTCTCCTTTTGAGGAGGCCCTTTGTATACTGAAGAAAGAAATGGGCATGAATGTGGAAATGGTGGATGTGCCTATGCTCAGGTACGCCGAACCGGCATATTATGTGATTGCTACATCAGAAGCATCTACTAATCTCGCCCGCTACGGAGGGATGCGTTACGGTGCCAAAGGAAATGACCTTGATATGCACTTTGATCGTTACTTCAGCACTGTGCGCTCTGAGAACTTTGGTGAGGAAGTGAAACGCCGCATAATGCTAGGAACATATACCCGCATGGTAGGATTCCGCGACCGATATTATATAAAGGCTCTTCGCGTCCGTCAAGCCCTAATAAAGGACTATGAACGCATCTTTGAGATTCACGATCTGCTTCTGACACCTACGATGCCTTTCATTGCCCCGCGTTTTAAAGACATCAATATGATGTCATCACTAGAGACCTATCTCTCCGATCGCCTTACGATACCGCCGAATCTTACAGGCATGCCTCACCTCAGTATACCGTGCGGATATGTGGAGAGAATGCCCATCGGAATGCAGTTCGTAGCCCCTCATTGGGAGGAGGGGGCCTTATTGTACGCTGGCTTAGAATGGGAGAAGCTGTTCGAATATCATGCACCGGAGGACCGCATATGAAAATAGGACTGGAGATACACGTCCAGCTACCTACACAGAGCAAGATGTTTTGTCCCTGCCCGACAGGGGCTGTTGGTCCTAACACGGCGGTATGCCCCACCTGCCTAGGTATGCCTGGGTCCCGCCCCTCCCTGA
>DUKW01000072.1:0-2936 GCA_013329105.1 Candidatus Methanomethylophilaceae archaeon
CCTCTCTCCTCAGTCATGACAGCCGCCATTCTCTGGAGGCGTTTGTTCTGAACCACTCCTCCCCCCAAAAGAAGCTCATTCTTGCCGATATGCGCCATGGCCCTTTCCGCCACCTCCATAAGCATGGCGAAGCATGTCTCCTGGACCGAATTACATATCTCTGGTAACGAAACGCCCTTCTCTTGTAAAGCCAGAGCAGCGGTCATGATCCCAGAGAAAGAGACATCCATGCCCTTGACAGAATAGGGGAGCTCATGATAGACATCTGTCTCGCCAGCCAACCTCTCGATTATTGGGCCAGCGTAATAACCCAAACCCAATTTGCGGCCTAACTTATCAAACATGTTGCCTATGCCTATATCGAGAGTCTCACCGAATATACGATAACGGCCTTCTGCCAGAGCTATCACCTGGGTGTTACCCCCTGAGGCATAGAGCAAGACAGGATCGCTGCAGCCGGTGTTTGCAATACCTATCTCGAGATGAGCGATGCAATGGTTCACTCCCATCAGAGGTATACCTAAAGAGATGGATAGTGCACGGGCAGCCGTCGCGACTGTGCGTAGGCAAGGACCCAGGCCTGGACCTCGTGAGAAGGCCACTAACTCAATATCCCTTACGGATAGATTGGCGGCGTCCAGTGCCTTACGTATGACCGGTGCGACGCGCTCTGCATGATGATTTGCAGCTTCCCTTGGATGTATTCCTCCCTGAGGGGGCCTATACATCTCGATCTCATTGGATAGAATCCTTCCGTCGTTGTCGACTATACCTACACCTACTGTATGGGCAGTACCTTCGATACCTAGGGTTAGCATCAATAACTCCCGACAATGCTCTTCAACCGTTCGATGATCCTTATAGCTCCAGTTATAACTTCATCCTCGTCTATGAGCACAGGGAATTCGGCATTTAATACCCCATAGAAGGCCGCTTCGGCCATACCGTCAACGGTGGTGACGTCCAGTATCTTCAGTTCTAGATCTGCTGGCAGATGTTCTTTTACATATTCGCACTTTTGGCAGTCGGGCTTGGTTATGAGGGTTATGTCTCTCATGATGATATAAACTGATTATCTAGAATGATTAATATCTTACTCTGAATAACGATACAAAAGATCGTCGATACCCTCTTCGTAAGAGTCAGTAAAGATGCGGAACTTATACCCATTCTAGATGTGGAAAGGTATAATAATAAAAAGACTCATCCACGTTCCCACGGGCTCGTGGTCTAGGGGTTATGACGTCGCCTTGACATGGCGGAGGCCGCCGGTTCAAATCCGGCCGAGCCCACTTCCCTCATCTGGCTCGTGGCAATTTTGCCCTGAACACTTTTGTACATTCATCCCGATATCCTCGCCGTTCCACTCGGTTCTACCGGCGCCTCGTCGGTCATCCTCGCCTTGATGCGTTGCAGGTAGCTATGGACCTTCGCCTGCGCCCTCGACAGCTCGTTGACGGTCAGCCCGAGATACCTGATCGTCTCCTTCTCGCTCGTATGACCGAGCCCTTCCATGATCTCTACCAGCATCACCCCGGCGAAGTAGGCTATCCTCGCACCAGTCCTGCGGAGCGTATGGTTGGTGATGGTCCTGGCTATCCCGGCCCTCTTGGCCACTCGGGCCACGATACAGTCTATGCCCGATTTCGAATATGCCTTCAGCCGTCCTCGGCGACGGTAGATCACATAGACCTCCTGGCCGTGCTCGTCCAGGGGCATCTCGACATTCGGGTTCAGTTCCTTGGCCTTCGCGATCATCCGTTCGCGCTGGCGCTCGTACTCCCTGAATATGCCCTTCATCTCCGGGGCATACGGCAGCGTGCGCCACTTCCCGCCCCCTCAGCCCTTGCCGTGGCGCGGATGAAGCCGTCGAACACCTCCTCTGTCTCGGGGTCCAACATCCTCATCTCCTGGATGTCCTCCGGCGTCAGCCTCCGGGCCTCGACCCTGCGCAGCCACAGGCGCAGTTCGAGATGCACAACGAGCTCCTCCACGCCCGGCCGGGCGGCCTCCAGCATGGCGACCGCTTCCTGCGATGACGGCCAGTCCACTCTCACCCTGCCCTCCTGCGGCCAGGTGAGCATCATCTCGTCGATGATATTGTTCCCGTAATGTTTGAGGAAGCCGTTCAGGATCGATACGTCCCAGCGTTTCGATCGGGAGCGTTCGTGCCCGAAGGTCACATTCAGAATATAGTCGATCTCCGCATCCCTGATGGTGGTTGGGGTGCAGTTCAGGTCAGCATCGCGCAGGGAATCCAGAGCGATGATTGACCTGGCGCTGTAGGCATCGGCGTTGTCCTGGCTCAGACGTCCACGACGAACCTTCTTCTCCAGGTATGCATCAATCAATTCCAATGCGTAGCGTTCCGGTGATGGCATTCACGCTCTTGTCTCCTGTGAGGTTTTACCGATTATCCTCACGTGCCAATGCTTGTCTCCGGCGTCACGAGCGACTCCCACGCGGTACCCTAAGATGCGATAGTAAAATACATCCTCAACAGCGTCAGTCGGAGAAGTGTATTAGTGCCTGGTCTCGACTCTCATCACGCCACCGCCTGAAAGAGCTGATTGGCGGTCATCTGGGCCCGCTGAATCTCGGACATCCGGTCGTCCACGATCTCCTGGACTATCTCTGTCAGGGGGCGGGCGAGGCGGCAGACGTTTATCGGGCGGCCGCAGCCCTTGCCATTGGCGATCTTGCCCGGCTCACATGACAGCTATCCGCGTTTGGTCATGTAAGTAGTGGCAGCACTGACCTCCGGCTGGCGCAGCCTGGCCACCAGCTCGATGCCTCATTGCGTCAGCTCGACATCGTCGTTCGCAAAACAAGCCAGTATCCTCGCGTCGTGCGGCCTGAGGCCGTTGGCTGTGAGGAGTTTTGCAATCTGGGGTGCAATTCATTTTTCTCATATATCCCTATTCCAAATAAGGAAT
>DUKW01000072.1:2969-4205 GCA_013329105.1 Candidatus Methanomethylophilaceae archaeon
GTATTCGGGATAATATTCATTTTGAGCAGGGATAAGAATTCGGAATAAGATATGACAAAGGTTAGTCAAGATCGAGATAAATATGATACTCCCATGGACTTAGTATGCATTGGGATTAATTCGCTACCTCAATGATCATGGAAAGGCTATGGCCTACGAACTCAGGAGAATAATTCCGACTTATGATCGGATGAAACGAGTTATGGAAAAGCTCAGTGAGGCCGATATAGGATAGAGCATATCGATCGACCTATGAACACGATAAAGTATCGCCTTACTGAAAGAGGAAAATTGATCGCCTCTAAGCTAGAGGAGATCGACGAGATCATTAAGTTCTGAAGCACTCCCCCCTCACTGGTCACGCTCCCTGATAGCCGGCAAGCCCATCTCAAAGGTGAGGGATTCAATATTACCATCTTTTACCATCACTAGGAACGCTCGTATCTCTTAGAGCGGTCCGCATTTGTCACGCCACTCTGGGCGCACCCGGGCGCATTGACGTTCATACAGTACTTCCAACAGTACTTCAAACGCTCTTTCGAACTTGTATTGGTCCATTATATCGAATCCTTGCCCCCATCCGATTGGGGATTGGCCCTGGTCTTGATCTTGGTCCCAGGCGCACACGTGCCCCATAGAGACACGGTCGTGCGCTCCCATCCAACGTGGGTCTTGCCGTCGTAGAGAGTGAGTTTAGCGGCCACTGGCCCATTGTGTGCGGATGTAGAAGCTCCCACTATCCTCAGTGACGTGGCGTGCGATGCCGTGGTCAGAATAACGGAGCTCCCAATCGACTCGGAATAATGTGTCGATATCGTGCTCCAGGAGCGTAATGGTCCTTCCGAATCCCAGGGTCCCGTGTATGTGACCCCGTTGGCCACCACGTTGGTTATACGGACATATCTCTCGTATTTTGTATTGATTCAACCGCCATACCACACATTATGCTGACCTTTGGTGACGGTGTCGCCGATGACCGCATAATAGTTCGTGTTTTTTGGCTGACTTGCTCGTATGTCTATGTCAATCGTCTGACTGAATGAATAGGGCGTGGAGACGTGGCCAGCGGCCGCTACTCCGCCCAGGAATGAGGGGGAAAGGAGAAAGGCGGTGGCCAGAACGGCCCCCCGCCACGAGTAAGAGAGTTGTGCGCTACTTGCTGCTGGCCATCAGAGTACACCATAGTGCATCAGGGCGGCCGCAATCAGCAGGATGGCGGCGATGGCCCGGATGACC
>DUKW01000133.1 GCA_013329105.1 Candidatus Methanomethylophilaceae archaeon
GTCGCTGAAGACATGATAATAAAGCAGCAAAGACCCAGGCTTGCTGCAAAGTATCCTTCACATGGGCCAGAGAATCTGAGCTATGACTACAGTGATGGAAAGGACTATACAGGCTATTATGACACTGTAAGGACCGATTTTCAATGAGGTCTCGTCCTCGGTATCGAAATAACGGATAAGACCGGCTGAGGACTGGAAACCCTCAGTTTTCTTTTTTGCCATCATTAACTTCAATTTATCTTTTCTATAAATACCTTACCGCTCGCCAACCGGATCTTCTGGCAAGACATTTATATCTCTCGGTAATACCAACGGGCGATAGTATGCATTGGGCAGACGTCATCGCCAGGGATTTGATGTCAACCGGAGACAAGCACCTGATCTCGGCAGGCATTAGTCCAACGGGTTTCATCCACGTCGGCAGTCTACGTGAAGCGGTCACCGCCGAGACCGTGCGTAAGGCACTAGCAGATCAAGGCGCCGACGTACGGATGATCTATCTTATCGATTCTTACGACCCGCTGCGGCGGCGCTATGATTTTTTGCCTGAGGGTTATGAAGACGAAGTAGGAAAGCCTATAAGCCATGTCCCATGTCCATACGGTTGTCATGACACTTATGCCGATCATTTTATCAAGCCGTTCATGGAGTCGATGGACGAGATCGGTGTGAACTGCGAACTGTTCTGGACCCACGAGCTCTATGAGAGGGGTATGTTCACAGAGACTATCGATGCCACTTTCAGGAGGCGTAATAAGGTGTTGGAAATTCTCAATGGCGTTACGGGCCGTGAGATGCCCGATGGCTTCTATCCTTTTAGTCCCCTGTGCAAGCGCTGTGGAAGGTTAAACGGTACACATATAACCGCTTACGAGTACCCATATGTTCATTATGTGTGTGATTGCGGAGAGAGCGGTAAGGCTGATATTCGCAAAGGCGAGGGCAAACTGAGTTGGAGACTGGAATGGCCGGCCAAGTGGAAGATCTTTGGCGTTACTTGTGAACCATTCGGAAAGGACCATGCAGCAGCGGGAGGTTCATATGATTCAGGTGTGAGGTTGGTGAGGGAGGTCTTCGACGCTGAACCGCCTTATCCCATACCTTACGAGTTCATACAGTTGAAGGGTAAAGGCCAGATGCATAAGTCTACGGGTTCGTCCGTCTCCGGTATCGACGCCCTTAAGATGATGCCATCCACTGTCTTCACCTACACAATCATACGCGTCAATCCGGAGAGGCATATCGATTATGATTCAGGCCTGGGCATATTAGACATGGTGGACGAGTATGACCGTGTGGAGAGGCTTTATTACGAAGGGGGAGCGACAGAAAAGGAGGAGGATCTCCTGAGGGCGTATGAACTGTCACAGCCCAACGGTCCGCGGCCCACCATGTCCATACAGATACCATATAGGCATTTGGTGAACGTGGTGCAGATCTCCCGTGATTTCGATGATATACTGACGATCCTGAGGAGAACGACAGACTTTCAGGGTGTGGACATCGACGACCTCAAGACCCTGGAGAAACGTGTGGAATGCGTCAGATACTGGCTGAACGCTTTCGCACCAGAGTCGGTCAAATTCAAGATATCGGAAACATTGCCGGATGTGGAGATAAGCCCTGAAGAATCGGTCTTCCTCAAGGAGCTGCTCCAGGTCTTGGAGGGCTGTGAATGGACGGGTGATGCCGTCCATAACGCCGTATATGAGACGGCAAAGGCCAGCTCCCTTGGAGCAAAGAAAGCGTTTCAGACCCTCTACCTCATATTCATAGAAAGGCGCTCAGGTCCGCGTCTCGGTCATTTCCTGGCGACGCTGGAGCGGGACTTCGTCCTACGGCGCATCGCGGAGGCAGCAGAGAAGGCTGCCTAGAGCAGTATGCCCATCTGTGACAGTTTCTCAGGGAGATAAGTGTCAGTGACGAAATCGAGGCCGTATTTGGCCAGAGCTTGTTGCTCCGCCTTCTTTCCCATTTCCAGCATAGCTTCTATCTCCGAACGCCAGAACTCATCGTTGAAACGGGGGTCTTTGAGTTCGCTTTTAAGTGCATCCACATCCTTCTCAGTCAGTTTGTCGGAGGGGAGATCATAGTTCAGTATGTCCGAGCTGGTTATGCCGACATATTCCGCTGCAGGTGTGGCAAGATATTCTGATATGTGTGCCGTCTTTATCGCGCCGTAAGCGACGGATGCAAATATCCGGAACGACCATGGGTCGCCGTCGGTGAAAACTACCACTGGCAGTCCCGCTTCTTCATTCAGGCGCTTGATGAAGCGCCGTGTGCTGCGGGCGGGCTGTCCTTTAAGATGTACGAGGAGGGCGTTGCTTTGCTCATCAAAAGCATTCTCTACCAGACGGTCGAACATACCGCCAGTCTCTATGGCTATTACAAAATCCGCTCCGACACTTTTGATTTCCACCTTGTCCTTCTCTACATTGTACGGTATGTTGTAACCGGAATCGCCGACATCGTCGCGACAGTTGATGGTTTTTCTCTTTCCTTTTCGATCGGTCTCTATCAAGGTGAGGTCACCTATCACCCTGGCGCCGTCTTCTTCCGGGCGGAGCCTGAAGTCCTCGCGCATGCAATGCGTTATGACCTCTAAATCTTCGGCGAGAAGATTGCTCTCATCCTGGTTATGAAATTTACCATTTCCCCATCCTTCGGATATATAGTACATTTCCCTCAAGGTGGATGAGTGTTGGTTCTCAATCATGTCTCGTATGAAGTCGACCATATAGAGGGTGCGGAGCATGAGCGTGGCGCCTTTAATCTTCTTGGCGCTGCGTGAAGTTGTCATATCGCCATAGATCCATACATTTTTCTGGGGATCAAATTTGATATTCTTTTTGGAGCGTAAAGCCAGCTCCAGATGGGGAATTTGGCCATCGTCAAGCTGAGTGTAGATACTCTTTACGATGTTAAGTAACTCTTCTGTAACCTTTTTTTGTTTTTCAGTAATCGTCATCGAGTTCCTCCTCCTCTATCTCCTCTTCTGCCTCTTCCTCTATCTCCTCCTCTACCTCTTCTTCTACCTCCTCCTTTACCGTAGCTTCTATCTCGTTTATCTCCATTCCTTTGATACCCCAGTCACCTGGCAGAGGATCGGCACCTATAATCATGGCAGGATCGAGACCGGACATGAAGATAGCGGTCTCGTCGAACACGTCAGCCATCTCCCCATCGAGTTGGAAATAGAGTTCCACCGATTCGGAGGGCGCCAGATTGAGGAATTGCCATGTGGTTTTGCCATCTTCTTTCACCTCGACGAGGTTCTCAGACAGAATGCTTTCATTCAGGCAGCTTCGGGGGAGGGCACTGTGGAGCATGAAACTCTTGGCTTTGTTGGTATAGTTATAGATTTGATAATGTATGTGACGCAGGCCTTGTTTATCAGTTTGCGAAAAAGGCTCCACCCATATAACATTCATGATCTTGGTGATGGTACGGCTCAGATCGGGTACGGGCTTCCCTAGTATGTTGGCGCTTTTCTCAGCTATCTGGGGAAGTATCTCTTGTACCACCTCAAATTTGGCGCGTGTTTTCTTCTTCTTCTCCTTTTTATTAAGATGACTCTTTAGATGGCGGCCGCATAGCTTCAATGCTAAAGATATCTCTTTTTGGATCTCCTCTATATTGGCAACGGCTTCCTTTCCTTCTGATGTGAAGGGTACTTTCGTGGAGGCGATGTGAACTAGGATGATGGCAGGTCCGAATGGTATGCCCTTGCCTCCCCGCTGCTCCAGTCCGTAATTGCGCCAGTCTATAGATTCTACAGCCTTGGTTATGGCGCAGGCCCCTTGCTGATAAAGCAACGGTACACGGTTGGCAAAGCGCAGTATGGTGACTTGGCTGTCTGATGGGAGCTCTCCACCGTACACTATGCCCGCCTCAACGATGAGGGGATTCCCGTTAACGACTGTGGGTGAACGCGTCACCGGTGGGGCGTAATACTCAGGGCGATGGCCTTCCAGCACATGTTTCAGCCCTTTTTTTATCAGCTCTTCGCCTATAGGGGAAAGACAATCAGTGGGCGGTGCCCTTATCTTTACGTTTGCCACAGCCTTGAGGAGGTCGCGGGCCTGCTCTCTCCCAATGGACGCTGGATCCGCATCGCCGTCTATGCCTGACAAATAGAGTATCTCATTGGCCACATAATCGGTGATACGGCTAAAGTCATTCTTAAGGAAGTTGCGAACAGTCTTCTGTTTCGTCTCGCGCGCCATGTGCATTATGTCCCCAATCTCAAGACCTTGAATATGAGGCTTGACCTCTCTGGCCTTGGGAGGCATACGGGACGTGGCTCTTTCAAAGACATATTTTTTACCGTCAGGGTCTGTATATGTCAGCCGGGCATGGGGATTTACGATGGCTGTATTTTTGAGATATTCAAAGACAGACTGTTTTCCCCTCACATATCGTCCGCGGATGTAGTATTCTATCCTAGTACCATGATCCTTGCCAGGCCATATGAAAGGCTGATCGTTACTCACCTCGGGACGGTTTTTCTTTGTGTCCACGCTTATGTCCATGACCCACGCCACGTCTTCATCGGTTTTGGACATAACCCGTGCGGGTTTACCGGTGGTGATATTGCCGTACATAACGGTGGCGGAGATACCTATGCCCTGTTGTCCCCGTGACTGTCTTCGCGCATGGAACCTAGAACCAAAAAGGAGACGCCCGAAGACGTTGGGCATCATATGATGTACTATCCCTGGACCATTGTCTTCAACCACCACATGAAATTCATCCTCCTCATCTGTACGCTCCAATAGGACGGATATCTCAGGTAGTACCCCCGCCTCTTCACAGGCGTCCAGGGCGTTATCGACGGCCTCCTTTATGCCTATAAGCAGTGCCTTTGACTGGGAATCGAAACCAAGTATGTGCTTGTTCTTCTCAAAAAACTCGGTAATAGAGATCTCTTGCTGTTTGCCGGCCAATGTACTGGCTAGCCCCTTCATTGGTGAGATGCCCGTGTTGTTGGCGTTGTCTTCCGAGTGCATCCTATACAAAGAAGAACCAGGTATTTATAAGATTTACCGGCAGGATCACTCTTCAAACCCCTCTCCGCAATTGGGACAGAACTCCGCATCTGCCTCCACCTCAGCACCGCATTCGGAGCATACGAGCTTGTCGCCTTCTTCCTCCTCTGTTAACTGCTGAGGGGGAATATACTTCGGTATTATACGTCCGCAGCCGGGACATACTTCTGCATCCTTGCTGAGTGATGTGCCGCACTGAATACAGGGTCTGCCGTCGCGTGGCGGGATGCGCCCCGCCTCTTCCATTTCTGTTATGACCCTATCCAGGTTACGTCTTATCCACCAGGAAACCAATGCCAGCAGGAAGAACGGTATGCCTACCCATGTGAAAATGTTGATGAAGTTCTGACCAAAGTAGAATAACCAGGCATCATACTGTTCCATAGTCAATGGGCCGTCTCCGACCGCCGTCCTGATCTCTTCTCCATCTTTTACGCCCTCGAAGTAGAAGATATAATTGCTTCCATTCTCTAGCGGTATCTCGGCGCTCCAGATCCATCCGCCGGAACGTTCAGTGCTGGTATTTTCAAGCAAATAACTGTCCAGTACGGTGCCGCTCCTTGACTCTAAGTACACCATATTCACTTCGGACACGATGACCTTGACATTGTCGCAGCCAGGCATGACCGTGACCTCGTATATGTATGTGCCGTTATCGGATATGCTGTACGGTGCCACCGTACCATCGATGAGGCCGCCATCAGAGGAGCTCACTTTGCCGTAGCCGCCGTTGTCATAATAGCTGACAGTAAAAGCGGTGGCCATGGCACTGACCGTTAGAACAAGGACTGCCCCCCATAACATGATCCAGCGGATGTCCTTAAGGCCGAAATTTTTTGGTATGAGGTAACCCGCTATGGCTATGAGGAGCGGGGCCATGTATAAGGCGCCGCTCTTCTCGCCCCATAAGAGAAAGAATGAGAGTATCAGCGTCAGGACGATACCGATTGGCATTGCATAACGGCTTTTTATGAATGAGGTGAAATTACTCTCGGTCGGCATCTTCTCCCGCATAAACTCGTTCCGTTTTAAACATTGCCTCGATGCGGCGCAAATGATTAATTTATATCAGTGTAGGATCTCAGGATGCAGTAGGTTACAATGGCCAAGACCATCGAGGAACAGATAAAAGAACTCGAAGAGGAGATCAGTAACACCAAGTACAATAAGGCCACCCAATCTCATATTGGTAGGCTTAAGGCCAAGATAGCCCGTCTGAGCGCAGAGCAGGAGAAGAGGCGCTCTACCAAAGGGTCCGGGAAGGGTTACAACGTAAAGAAGGCAGGCAATGCGACCGTGGCGTTGGTGGGGTTCCCAAGTGTAGGAAAGTCTACTTTACTCAATCAATTGACTGGAGCCAAAAGTGAAGTCGGGGACTACCATTTCACCACCCTTGATGTGGTGCCCGGAGTGATGGAACATAAGCATGCCAAGATTCAAATTCTTGACATGCCAGGACTCATTCGTGACGCCTCACGGGGAAAGGGCCGAGGTAGAGAGGTGATAGCCGCTGCCCGCTCCTCGGACCTCATACTCTTCGTTGCTGATGTCTTCGAGCCCAACCTCTATGTGCTCATAAATGAGTTAGAGAATGCCGGTATAAGGCTCAATCAGAAAAAACCGGATGTTGTGATAACTCCCACTGATAGAGGGGGAATAAACGTTCTAAGCACGGTGAGAATGACGAAGATGGACGAGGAGCTTGCCAAGGACATGACATCCGCGTTCGGTTATGTCAATGCGAACATCGTAATTCGAGAGGACGTGGATGAGAACCAGTTCCTGGATGTGCTGACTGGTAATCGTGTGTATATCAAAGCGCTTATCGCTGTTAATAAGGTCGACCTTATAGATGAGTCGCAGCTGCCTGAGATATATGCCCGTCTCCCGGATTTCCGCAAAGTGGCGGTTTCCGCTCAGCAGGGGACGGGCATAGAGCAGCTCAAAGACGCCATTTTTGAGACCATTGACCTTATAAGGGTATATATGAAACCCCAGGGCCAAGAGGCAGACATGAATGAGCCCCTGATAGTGCGTAGGGACAGCACCGTCGGCGATGTCTGTGATCAGATACACCGATCTTTCCGCCCCAACTTCCGTTATGCTAATATCTGGGGGCCCAGCGCAAAGTTCCCCGGTCAGATGGTTGGCATTGATCATGTGGTCCAGGACGGTGATGTGATATCGATAATCATAAAGCGCTAGGAGTCGACAAACAATTAATACCCATGCTATTATCTCGAAACGATGATACAGCGTCCAAGGGGAACCAGGGACTTCCTTCCAGACGAAATGGAGCGCAGGCGTCATTATGAATCGCTTTTGCGTGAGACCGCACAGCTTTACGGCTTCCGCGAGGTCGCTACGCCAATGTTTGAGAACACCGAACTGTTTACTACCAAATCCGGACCAAACATCGTAGACGAGATTTATTCGTTCCAAGATAAGGGCGGAAGGGAGATATCTCTACGTCCGGAGCTCACTGCGCCTGTTATGCGCATGTTCGTGAACGAACTGAGCAATGCCCCCCGTCCCCTGAAGCTTTTCTACTTCGGTCAATGTTTTCGTTATGAACGGCCTCAGAGCGGCCGTTACCGTGAATTTTTCCAGTTCGGTGCGGAGATTATTGGCGCTCCCACCGCGGAGACTGATGCTGAGGCTATCGCATTGGCAGAGGCTATGATAAAGCGCCTCGGGCTCAAAAACTACGTGCTGCGCGTAGGGCATATAGGCATACTGCGCGAGAAGCTCAGTGGGTTGGGGGTTCCTCAGGAAGGGATGGCCGAGCTGCTCCAGAAATTGGACAAGAAACTCTACGATGAGGCCCGCTCTCTGATGGAGGCTTACGATGTCTCCTCTGAAGGTATTAACGCCGTCTTTGAATTCACCGCTCTCTCCGGAGGCAAGGATTTGCTTTCCCGTATAGAAGGAGAAGCTGGTGCATACCTGCGGGAGCTTTTCAGCATCCTTGAGCTTTATGGCGTGGAAGCTGTGCAGTTGGACCTAGGCACGGTACGCGGCCTTGATTATTATACGGGAGTAGTCTTTGAAGTGGAAGCTCCTTCTCTTGGAGCAGAAAAACAGGTATGCGGCGGCGGCTCCTACACCCTCTCCGAACTTCTCGGGGGAGAGTCGGTCTTCTCTACCGGTTTTGCCATCGGTTTCGATCGTATACTGCTTGCTCTGGAGAAAGAAGGTGCCAATTTCTCTCCTCAGGGATTAGATGCTTACGTTCTTGCGACTGCTAATGAGACGCGTCCTGATAGCTTTCGTATCGTTACCATGCTTCGTAAGGCAGGGCTCAGGGCTGACGTGGACCTTATGAGACGCAAACTGTCAAAGGCTATGAAGCAGGCGGCCGCATCTCGCGCCCGTTATGCGGTTATTGTAGGGGCTAGGGACCTGGCTGAGAACGCCGGGACGGTGAGGGAAATGAGTAGCGGTGAGCAGAGGCGTGTTTCCCTTGATGAGTTAGTCTCATACCTATCAGCATGAGTCTAGGGCTTTATTCAGAAGCCTGTCGGCACGGCTTATCATCGGATCGTTTCTTTTCACATGGTGATAAGATACATGAGGTATCTCTGCTGCCAGAGACGTAGCGTCGGCGTGAAGGTCTTTCAATCTCAAAGATCTCACCTTGTATTGGCCGAGCATCTGCTTTATGACAAGTTCCGAATCCATCACAAACTCTGCCTTCTCCGCCCGGTATTCCATGGCAAGAAGGATGGCGGCGATCAGACCGCGGTATTCAGCTTCGTTGTTGGTCGCCGTGCCTATGCACTCTGCTTTCTCGTACAGTATCGTACCGTCCTCCTTGCAGACAAGCACTGCAAAGGCAGCGGGTCCAGGATTTCCGCGAGCACCGCCGTCGGAATATAGTCTAAGGTTCATATTCACACCTTATTTATGAACCGGGCGGTTATGATCATCCACTAATACGATTTTAGGTTTGATAGGATCATCGCTCAGTTCGTAACCGAGGATTATGACAAGATCGCCAGGTTGGCAAAGTCTGGCGGCGGCGCCGTTGACAGCCACGGTACCGCTGCCAGCCTCACCCTCGATCACGTAGGTTTCGAAACGGGCGCCGTTATTGATATTCACAACGTGCACCTTTTCGCCCGGCCATATGTCTGCCGTTCGTATAAGATCAGCGTCAACGGTTATGCTACCTGCGTAATCGAGCCGGGTTTCTGTGACTTTGGCTCTGTGGATCTTACCGCGTAGCATCCATCTCATAATGGTGACTCACACTTAACGTATAGATTAAATTTTCTGTTTTAATCCGCGATATACTATCCGTAACACTAATACTAATCTTTTTATGCAATAACACTATTTCAACTTAAAGTGTTAACAAGGTGATCTATTGTCAAGAAAGGTATTGGTCGCATTGGTGGTAGCCTTATTGTTGTTTGGTGCTACTGTTGCTATATACAAGGTTATGAATGACGAAGCCTTCCAAGTGGATGCAGAAGACATAGTTCATGGGGAGGCTCCTACCATCAGGATTTATGATGCAAAGATTGGTGATGCAAAGATTCGTGATATCAACGGCGCGAAAGAGGTAACCGTCACTGTTGGAGACCGAACATATCCAGTGACTCTTGATTTCAATGAAGGTGAAGCTGTTTTTGAGGTAAGCGATTCAATAAATGATGTAGGTGTTTATACGGTATCTGTGGAGATCGATGGCGTTACCAAAACGACGACATTGAACGTCTTCCTTTTTACGATTTATGATGATATAGGGAAGGTAGGGTTCTTTGACTATCCTGAGAAGATCGTCTCTCTGGGTAAGGCCTTCACTGACACTCTTTTCTATCTCGAAAAGGGGGAGAATATAATTGCCGTGGACGGCTACAGTAAGGAACTCAATAAGACTTATCC
The DNA here is from genome assembly GCA_013329105.1 of Candidatus Methanomethylophilaceae archaeon. Classification (GTDB taxonomy): domain Archaea; phylum Thermoplasmatota; class Thermoplasmata; order Methanomassiliicoccales; family Methanomethylophilaceae; genus UBA9915; species UBA9915 sp9915u. Next base: position 9,942 of record DUKW01000133.1, read on the forward strand.
CTCTCTGGATAATATCACAAATCTGGGCAGCTCAGCAAGCTCATGGAACACGGAGGAGATAGCCGAAATGGATCTTGATTTGGTGATAATGTATCATTATACATGGGGTTCATATCCTCAGGTAAGAGAGCAATTGGAGTCTTTTGGCGTCAAGGTCGCGGCATTCTATCCCAAGAGCTACCAGGAAGTTATGGACATGGTCTTGACGTTTGGTAATATGTTGAATTGCAGTGATAAGGCCCAAGGGATATACGATTCTATGAACACAACCCGTACTACAATTGCTAATGCGGTATCCGATATACCGCAGGATGAGCGGCTCCGGGTTTATGCTGAGTTGAGAAACAAAAAAACAGTGAACGAAGGTTCCCTAATGCACGATTTGATTACTATGGCAGGAGGGGTCAACGTAGCTCAAAATCCGGATCTGGGCAGTACCTATGAAGCCGAGGGAGAGTGGGTCTCTCAACAGAATGTAGACGTTGTAGTGGTTGAAAACGCGCATCCTGATGATAACGAGACGATACTTGAGCGATGTTTCCTGGACAGTAATACTCCGGTACACCGTTTAACGGATGATACGTATCTGAACTACAGTCCAAGCCTTGAAAAAGGCCTTCTGGAGATTGCCGGATTCTTCCATGAGATAAGACCCCCCTACCCGGATCCAGAAAATATCTGAGAGCCGGCAAAACCTCTTTCTATTATTTTTTGTGATTGAGGAATGAACGATGAGCGAGTCAGAGAGGGAAGGTGTAGAGCAGATAAAAAAGATAAGGGCACGGTGGACCATTTATCTGATTGGGCTGTCCGTTGTGCTTATTTTTTGCGTCTTACTATCAATCTATAAAGGAGGCTCGGCCAACATAAGCGTATCAGAGATTATAGACATCCTTTTAGGGAACAAAGCGGAGGACAACAGGCATTACAATATGATATGGGAATCGAGGCTGCCACGTACCGTCATGGCTCTTTTCGTCGGGGCCGGGCTAGCAGTTTCGGGTGTTGCAATGCAAGGGTTGTTTCGCAACCCTATGGCATCTCCCTACATACTCGGCCTTTCTTCTGGGGCTGCGTTCGGCGCATCCCTCTCCATGGTTCTTGGCCTCTCTTTCCTGCCAGGAGCTTTGGCTATTCCCTCGATGGCCTTCATCTTTTGTCTCATCACTCTTCTAATAGTGTATAATATCGCCAGGATAGGCGGCAGAGTGCCGATGGAGACCCTGCTGTTGGCCGGTATAGCAGTGGGGGCATTCTTCTCGGCCTTGGTTAATCTGATGACCTATATTGCCGGTGAGAAGATGGAGGGTATAGTCTTCTGGATGATGGGAGATCTGAGCCAGAACGGTTGGAGCGATGTGCAGATGGTAATACCCATGGTGCTGATCGGTGCGTCCATCATAATGTATTATTCTCGCGACCTCAATGCTATGATGCTTGGGGATAACCACGCTCAAAATCTGGGGATAGAGGTGGGCAAGGTCAGACTCCGTATATTGGTGGCATGCGCATTGGCAACCGCTGCCGC
>DUKW01000159.1 GCA_013329105.1 Candidatus Methanomethylophilaceae archaeon
GGGCGGGGTTCTGACCCAGGCCAGCCGAAAGGACATTGCCCATGATACAATCCTCGATCTGTTCTGCACTGAGATCCGATCGCTCCAGCGCCGCGCGGATGGCGGCGGCACCCAGTTCTGTGGCCTTAATGCCGTTGAAGGCCTTCCCGTACTTCCCGATAGCGGTCCTTGCTGCGCTGACGATTACTGCCTCTTTCATGATTAACCTCTTGTCACAGGCTATTTTCCATTCTTATAAAACATTGTCGGTTACTTACTACGACATTAGACGAAGTCAATGGGCTGATATTCGCCCATGCGGCATAGCGGTTTGGAAAGATGACGCCGCGAGCAGACTGGCGGTTCATACCAGCCGGGGACAAGTTGCCTGCTCTCGGGCTCAGTGGGTGCCTGCTCCTCACTAAGATATACCGAGCAGTTACGACAGCGGTAACCGGCGTCGCGACCAACCGATTTCATCGCCCTGCCGCAACGGGGACAGCGCGGGTTGGCGGTCTTGATACGAGATTCGGCTATCTCCAACACTCTAACCTTTTCCAGGTTAAGGGAGCGGGGCGTCTCGCGGAGCTCGCCCATTACCTCAACAACGTCTCCCGGTCTAAGGGCCCGGATCAGGCTACGAAACTCCTTTGACGGCTCATACGCAGCGCACTCTATAATGCCGTGCTCACATCTTACGGGTATGAAGACGTGCCCTCCGCGCTGGTCCCTAGCGCGCCCGGCCACCGTGGCCTTGAGACGATAGGAGCGGTTGGGCAGCAGGGTGGCCGCATCTTTTACCATATGATCGTCCGTGCCCTGATTCGTCATAAAGATAAGCCACATTTCGGGCTCCTCAGAGACGAGCATGCGCCTTGCTGTTAACAGCTCCTCTCTATCTTCTCCACGAATGCCATACAAAACAGGACAAGGTGTCGATGGCGATATGGCGACTTTCCGCCGGCGTATCTCTATGTTATTGAAAGTGGATACTGTCTCGCTGTCCATACGCTCCACAGAATCTGGGTCCAGATAACGATCTGTCCCCCATCGTTCTCTGGGGCGGTAAGCTAAGAGCTCCAGGGTGCGGTCTCTGGGGCGCCATGCCATACCACATGCAGCACCAATCACACCACGGCCGTTCCCTTTGCTGTAGATCAAAGCGCCCATACCGCTCAGAATCGTTTTGACATCGTCCATCAACAAGATATCCCGCACCCCAGACCAGTATAACCGCTGAGGAGGTTTGAGAAGGGAAACGATTAGACCGGGATTCGCGTCTGGCTCGGCGTTATCATCAAGATATCGACTAGCCCAGTGCAGTACCTCTTTGGCATTGGGCTCCTCTTTAAGATATGAGTAACAGAAGATCTCATGGCCTCTGCTCTCCCCCACGAGCGTTCTCTCTCCTCCGCCAATCCCGATACGCATGCTGAGGGCACCATTACCTCTGGTCTTCCACGGCACCGCAGGGTTAAGCCTGACAAGCCTGGGCATGCCTATAAGGTCATATGGCATCTCCGCTATCATCTTTGCCAGAAGATAGGTGGTACACATACCTCTGCAAGAGTCGGTATCATCCACTGCGACATACATCCTGCATCCTGATTCCTTCATAGGGGATAAAGGACTTCCCCTCATGGTTCCCGGAAGGCGTTCACGAAAAGGATTTCTCGGTCCTCCGACATAGTTGCCGTCACTATCGTGAGTCTGCCGTTCTCTGGCAGGTTAATATGCGCGTCTGCATATGCGCGTATGCTCTTTCCTTTCATATCAGAAAGCCACATCATGGTGCCCCGCTCTGTCTCCCAGCTCTCATCGATCACTACCATAAGTTCCATCCTTTCTCCAGGTACCATTTCATCTATGCTGTCCGCATGCGGAGATGTGAAATCGGTGAGGTGAAATGTAACAGTCACCATGAACAGTGCCACCAAGAGCAGAAAGACTGGATCGTTTAGGCGTTTCCACACTTTCCTTCCATCAATGATAAAGAAGATAGAAGCGCTTGATACATTCAGACTTAGTGATTCTCAGTACAAGATTTTTTAAGTCTTATTCACTGATCCGGTTATTATGAGCAAACCCTTTCGCGTCGAGAACGCGGATATATTATGGCCAGGAATGACTATCTTAGGTCTTGCGATAACTTTGATCAGTTTGCGAGATATCTTAGCCATGGAATCATCATTAATAGGTGGATGGAGTTTCTATTCATTCTTAATAGGAGTTATCTTCCTTATATGGGGAGCTTGGGAGTTGGCTACATACATTAAGCGTATCAGAAAATTTCGCGTCTTGCTTAATGAGACCAGCAAGGCCCGTGTCATACGTAACCTGGAGGAGATGGAATATCTAGCATGGTGCCTTCCATCACGTTACGGTGAGGCCTTGGAAGAGAAGAAAAGGTCGTTACACATAAAATGACATATGTTTTGGAGAAAAAGAAAGATAGTTTAATAAGTAAGATAACAAATTTATTCTGATACCTATGAAAAACCTCAAACCCGACACCAACGGTATCGGCGGTAAGGGAGTACTCCTTATTCTGATTCTCTTGATCATAATCGGCTTTTTGGGCGGCGGGATCGTGCAGCCTATGATCATGAAGCAGGATCTTACAGCCGGCGATTATCTAACATACAGGGTAGAGTCGAGTAATTCAGAAGATGTTTTAGAGATAACCTATATGTTTAAGACAATATCAACAACATATGCTGAGTTAGAAATCACTCTTGATGATTCAACTTCTACGGGAACGGTAGATATTGCATATGATGGCAACACCCTCGTTATAAGCAATGGGACTGGTGTCGCTTATATACTCAATGTAATGGAAATAGTTGAGGATGAAGAACTCCAAAAGAGCACATCTGTAAAACTGGTTGGCTATCTTCCCATGCTTGTAGACGTTTATACCGACTCTGATGGTTCATCAATTACTACAAAAATGGGCACAAATATACCTGTTGAGATAGTGATACCTATATCAGACGGGGTCTTTAAAATAACACTGATTGATAGCTCCATAACATGGATAAATTATTTCTGGGCTCTTATTTGAGCATAAAAATTTTTCCCTCTTTTATTTCATAAAAAAACGAAGGTATCACAGCGAAAGACACCCACCCCTTTATTTCCTGTGGAACAAACTAATGAGACTGAACAAACAAACTTCCACCGATCTCTACAACCTCTCGTTCTATGCGATCAACGTCTTTTCTCCTGGCCATCAATGAAACCTTTACGCTTTCATCATAGTGAACGGCATCGATATCAGTGTTGTCATATAACCATGAAACAAATTGTTCAGTGGATGGGGATTGGGGTAAAACCATATGTATAAAAACATCGTTGCGAAAGAAAAGCGATATTTTTTCTTTTAGTTCTTCCAGGCCGTCGCCTTTCAATGCGGATATTGCTGTGATACTTTGGATTCCATAAAGAGTATGTATATTGGATGTTATTTCTTTAACATCAACGACAGCAATATCTGTTTTGTTGAGTATTGCCATAAGTCGTGATGTGTAAGCAACAGGTCCAAGGATCTGCAGGGATGTATTGACCTTCTTCATAACGGTATCAAAGTCCTCAGATACGTCGATTACCAAAAGTATCAAGTCAGCGGTAAATATCTGTTCCAAAGTGCTCTGAAAGGATTCAATCATGTACGGTGGTAAACCGTCCATAAAACCTATGGTATCAGATATAAGAATACCCTTATCAAACCCATATATGCGACGGGTGGTAATGTCAAGCGTTGAAAACACTTTATCGTCGATAAATATATCTTCAGAAGTAAGCTCTTTCATAAGAGAAGACTTACCAGCATTGGTGTAACCGCAGAGTCCTATGAGGCGAAAACCCCGACGCCGGCGCCGCTCGCTGCGTCTCGAGATATTGTTTTTCAAATTCTCTAATTCATTTTCTATTTTGACCAAACGTGAGCGTATCAGATTTTCATAACCACGAATAGAATATTCCCCTCCGCCCATAAAACCAGGATGCTCATTCTCTTTTTCTCTATGTACCCATTCTTTTATAAGAGGTAAGTTATATAAAAGTGTCGCTTTTTCCACTTGTAGTTTAGCCTGTCGATCATGTACGTTCCTTGCAAATATCTCTAGAACAAGACCTAAGCGATCGGTGCATTCTCTCTTTAATATCGTTTCAAGATTATAGTGTTGCAGGGGCGTTATTTCATCATTGACAACAACAAGATCAACATTACTGCTGTTTTCTAATATCTCTTTTAGTGAAGTTAATTTTCCCTTACCAAAAAATGTTGATCTATCAGGTTTTTCCCTTCTTTGCAATGTAACGAAAGATATTGTGTACCCTAAAGAATCACAGAGATCCTGAATTTCACTGACATTTTCTTTAAGAGTGATTACACAGACATTCTTTGAGTATGCTTTTTCAATTGTCATATATCATCTTCCACCGGAAATAAAGGGGTGGTATCATATTGAAGAGATGGAGCGGGGTCCACATAAAAGTAGTGTTTTTTTTCTAATATATTAATAATACAATTACACAGTTTGTTGATACTTTATATCTTTAATATTGATACATAATGGAGAATAAATAAAACTTCAATGAAAAACATTCAGCTTCGTATTTTTTCACTGTATACCCATAAGGCTTACTAATAAAACGTAATAGAAAAAATCCCTCTCACCCTTACACTTACTTAGTTTAAGTAGTTAGAGCAAGTCTCCTTTAAGGTGATATCAACAATGTTTATGCGGTTTTTGGACCATGATAAGTTACGATGTCAAAAGTCATTAATACAGTCATCATGCTTGTTCCATAGGAAATATAGGGGTGGGGCTGTATTTCATTTAAAGACAAAGGAGGCTTCGGTCTGACGGAATCATTATTCGACAAATACCTAGATAACCAGAAGATATTCACTCGTAATCGGCAGATCCTTCAATCTTCATACATTCCTAATGAATTACCTCATAGGATGGAAGAGATACAACAAATCGCTTCCATCCTTGCCACCGCTCTGCACGGTAATCGCCCCTCTAATATCATGATATTTGGTAAAACGGGAACAGGAAAAACAGCATCGGTTAAATTTCTAGGAAAAGAGTTGCAACGTGTCGATCAGAATCTTCAGAATGTCCGTTTTATCTATATGAACTGTGAGGTGGTGGACACACAGTATGGAGTTTTGCAGAACATAGGCAACCAGATTATTATCAACTTCGAACAGCGCATACCCTTTACGGGATGGAGCACAGAGAGAGTATACAACATACTCATGAACAAAATGGATGAAGAGGACAAGGTATTCATCATCGTGCTTGATGAAATAGACAAATTGTTTTACAAAAGCGGTGATGACGTTCTTTATCACCTAACAAAAATGAACGACGATCTGAGACGCTCGAAGCTCTCTGTGATAGGTATATCCAATGACCTCAAGTTTACTGAATTTATGGATCCGCGCGTGCGCAGCCGCCTTGGAGAGGAGAAAATGGTCTTTCCGCCCTATAATGCCGAGCAGCTACGTGATATCCTAGCACAACGCGCGGAGTTGGCCTTTGAGCCTGGCGCCTTAGAGGAATCGGTGATACCGCTCTGTGCCGCGTTATCAGCACAAGAAATGGGCGACGCCCGCCGAGCTCTCGACCTCCTGCGCATATCGGCAGAGATAGCGGAGAGGAACGGTGATGACAGGGTCACTGAAGCTCATGTGCTGAAGGCAAAAAACAAAATCGAACTGGACGCCATATCCGAGGCTGTGCGCACCCTACCCACTCAGTCTAAACTGGTGTTGTTCTCTATAATAAACAACGATGACAAGGGCAATCGTTATATGACCACTGGTGACGTCTACTCCGAATACAAGCAGTTGGCGGAGGCGGCAGGTGTGAGCATACTCACCCAGCGAAGGATAACTGATCTGATCTCAGAGATGGATATGCTAGGCATTATCCATGCCCGGGTGAAGTCCTTCGGCCGCGGTGGAAGAACAAAGGAGATCGAACTTTCTGTTCCAAAAATGGAAACGAAGCAGATCTTAGAAGACGACGAGGAGCTGCGACCGCTGAAGAACTATCGCCCAGCCACGCAGACCACGTTAATCTGAGCGTTCTTTTGGCGGACGTATTTTTGAGTAGAGGTAATCAAGGGTAAGAGGGACGATGACAACGGCAGCTAAGACGCATATGGTATAAATAACGCTGTTTAGCGGGATAAGATAGTTGTTGACGCCCCACAACAGGAAAGGGAAGGAGAAGAAAAAAGGGAGAGAAAAAAAAA
>DUKW01000151.1 GCA_013329105.1 Candidatus Methanomethylophilaceae archaeon
GATTTCTCTATGGATATTGTTGAGAGAGACGCTATACCGGTATCTAAGAGAGGAAAGTTTAGCGGACGTAAATACCCATTCCGCTGTCCGGACTGTTTCTGTATGGATCTGTCTCTTTCACCGGAGGATGAGCTACGATGTTCCTGCGGTGCAGTAATGGAGATGATTGAGGAGCCTCTTATAAAGGATGGCCGTCGTGTGGGTAAGGAGCGCAACCCCTCTGAGATTCGCGGCTATGTCATCTCTCAGTTGCGTCAAATCGTAGAAACGGAAGATATTGAGAGAAACTTATAAGTATCAGATGGGAAACGAAAATGCCCATATTTTTTCTCCATATCTAGAGCCAAACCTCTTGCATAAGCTCTTTTAAAGGCCTATACTATCTGTAACACTCTATTGAATTGGTAGTTTATATATGACTTTATGGTGTTAAAGCAAGAAACGAAAGCATTAAGATTAAAGCATTGTTTTGGAGAAATAAGCACAGGGTTATCAGTCCGTAAAGTTGGATAGTGTGGGCTGAGGGCGCCGTCAATGGGAAGGGGATGTTCCATTGGATTAATAGCAATCAGCCTGGGCTATGTGCTCATCCCTATAGTCTGTAAAGAAGAGGCAAACAGGTAGGTAAAAAATGATCGGTTCGCTGGCAAAAATCGCAGGATATGGTCCTTTAGAATGGGGTAAGGTTTACTGTAACTGTGGGAATATCATCGATCTTGACAGGGGAGTCATAATTCGAAAACGTTCCCTGGGAAAGCCCATAGAGTGCTCTGTGTGCAGGAACCGTCGTATAGCAAAGGAGATCGAGGAACTCAATAATCATTTTCTCGGTGAAGACGAAGAGGATTGAGCGATCTACCACTTTTTTAATGGATTACCAAGTTATTTAATCATAATAGCATTTCTTTAAACGGTTGAAAATATGCACTTCATTTTGGTTTCAGGTTTGCTTGGTGTGGGCAAGACCACCGTAATACTCGATATGATGGAAGCGCTCTATGACAAAAAAGGTTACAAGGTCGTGGTCATAGAGAACGATTTCGGGAATAAAGGGATTGACGGAGAGGTCATGCGCAAGTTCGGGCTTGAGGTCAAGGACCTGCGAGGTGGCTGTATATGTTGCACCCTTAAAACAGGACTTATCGATACCGTTCGGGTAATACAGGCCAATATGGATCCGGATGTCATCATAGTCGAGCCCAGCGGCATCGCTGATCCAAAGATAGTTATCAATGCGGTGAACGATTGCAGCGGAATAGAGATAGACAGGCTGAGTTCGGTTGTGGTGGTTGATGCGGAGCGTTTCATGAAAAGCTGGAAGATGTTTGAGAGGCCGCTTCAGAATCAGCTAGGAGTTGCTGATCTGGTGTTGATAAACAAAATGGACACAGTCAGCCCTCAGGAGATAGAGGAGATCTCATCCAAAATTAGGGACTTTGGTTATGAAGGGCCTCTCCTGCCCGTGCAGGCCGATAAAGGCATCAATATGGAGCAGATGATGAGGATATTTGAATGACGGAAGAGAAAGAATACATACCAACAGCTCTAGCCGCTGACATACAGGGGGCGTTCGATTTTCCAGTAGCAGGTGAGGAAGCGGCCAAGGTTTTTTCTACATTCATAAGTGATCTGGTTAAGGCATCCGTTAAAGCTGGCGCTTGGTCCATAGGACATATTAAGGCGGTAGTAGAGAGCGGAGCAGGGTTTCTGATGCTCAGTAGCACGACCGAGAACGGAAAAGTCCGCTGCAGAGGAGAACTGAATAGAGTAGAGGACTACTCAATGACGGTCAACGTGATAGTCTATGGTGCCGATCCTTTAAGACTGGAGGAGATGTTTGTGGCGCTGGTCGAGACTCTCCCCCACGCCCAGGTTGATATCATTCCTGCAGAAGGTTGTGATGATCCCAACTGTTTCGATCCTTTCTGTCACCGTCATGATCATATGCATAAAGATTACTGATTCTGACGCTTACTGAGTGCTCATTTCGAATCGTCCGCACTCTTCGGGATTTTTTTCTTCCTAGTAGATATTTTTTTGTTGCTGACAGTTGAGCTAACTTGTTTTTTGGGGCGGCTGGGACATTCAATGTTAATGCATCGAACGTTCTTACCCATAGAGATCATAGGGGCGCCACATTCGGGACAGGGCTCTCCTGTTGCATCTATAGTACCACGAGGAGGTAGGGGGTATGTCTGGTTGCAGTCTGGCCATGATGAGCATCCCGCAAAACGTTTACCTGCCCGTGAATATATCACACGCATTGTACCTTTACCGCATTTGGGACAAATGCCTAGATCGCTGCGTTTTGTGTTGCTCTCGCAGTTGGGGTCGATGCATTGCTCTAAAGGAGGCTGACCGCGCCGGATGACCCTGAGTATGGGCTTACCACAGATCTTGCAGAGAGAATCTGTAGTCTGTATCATGGCTGATCGTGGCAGAGGGTATGCTTTGCCACAATCTGGATAGGAGTCACAGCCGATAAAATTGCCATGTCGTGAACGTTTGATGATAAGGTTGCCGCCGCAGTCTGGGCAGGTCCCTATATATTGTTGTTCATGTAGAGCTTGGCGTATCTCTTCCCCTATCTCTTTTTGTTTTGCCTTCATCTCCTCAACGACCTCTGCCAACATTTCCTGTGATTCACGTACTACGAAATCTAGGCTTTTCTCGCCTAGAGCTATATATTCCATATCCTGCTCTAGACGAGAGGTCATTTTCGGCTCTGTAATCTGACCGCCGTATTTCTCCAGGGCTTTTATAAGAGCTATACCGCTAGGGGTTGGTATCAGGTTATTACCTTGAACATAATTACGGGCGTAGAGCTTTCCGATGATGTCGTGACGAGTGCTCTTAGTCCCAAGGCCAAGCCTCTCCATCTCTTGAATGAGAGAACCCTGATTGTAACGATAAGGTGGTTTAGTCTCATCTTCCTCCAAGTGTATAGAGTATACACTCACCCTTTCTCCCTCCTGGAGCTCAGGTAATATCGACTCATTGAACTTATAGTACGGATAATATTTCCTCCATCCTTCCGATAGGAGGATTTGGCCTTTGCTCTGGAAGCGTTCCCCATTGACGTCCAGCACACAGGTGCGATTCTCGATAACGGCGGCCGGTGCGACGGTGGCCAGGAACCTTCTGACAACCAATTCGTAGATCTTCCATTTATCCCCCTTCATTTTTTTGGAAGAGGCTACACCTGTAGGGTATATGGGGGGATGATCGGTGGTCATGCGTTTACCACGTGAAGGGTGCAGACTCTCCTGGTTAAGGAGTTCTTCAGCCTCTTTTGAGAACTCGGAATCCTTCAGTTTTTGTAGTACACCTTTGAGACTGAGGGTCTTAGGATATACGGTGTTGTCTGTTCTTGGATATGATATATATCCACTGGTGTAGAGATCCTCTGCAATTCTCATAGCCGTTACTGGGGGTATTCCTAGGCGATTTGCCTCGATAAGTAAGGTGGTGGTGTTGAAGGGCGATGGGGGGTAGTCGTCTTCTTTCTCTATATTGAAGGAGAGTACGGTTGCCTCTTCTGTACCCTCGCAGGAGGAGAATCTTAGATCAGCCTCTTCCTTTTTCCAGAAGGGATTGTTCTCGTGTTCAGCAGTAAATGTTTCATCCCCGAACTCACCTTTTATAAGCCAATACGGTTCGGGTTCAAATTGCTCTATTTCCTCATGTCGATCGGTGACGAGTTTTAGCGTGGGGCTCTGCACCCTTCCTACGGATAAAAAATTACGTCCGACCTGTCCGGAGTATATGGACACCATGCGTGTGAGTACAGCCCCCCATATGAGGTCTATCAACTGTCGAGCCTCAGCAGCGTCAGCTAAGCGGGTATCGGGTGAACCAAGGTCTTCGAAGGCATACTCTATTTCAGCCTTCGTTAGGGCACTGAATCTTGCCCTGCGTACTTTAGACATATCTACATCGGCAAGGCGTATAGTCTCCAGGCCAATGAGCTCCCCCTCGCGATCATAATCAGTGGCTATTATAACCTCATCGGCTTCATTGGCTAGGTTTTTTATGGCATCTAGAATGTTGTGAGCCTTGACATATTTCTCAGGAGGAGCATATATAAGTTCTTCAGGCGGAACCTTTGACCAATCATTGTATTCCTCAGAATAGTCTAATTCTATTATATGACCACGTAGCCCTATGACCGAATACTCATCATCACCGCGGATGAAGGTGATTACGGTAGCGCCTCCCAGTTTTTTTGTCTCACGTTTTCCATCAGAAAGGATGGTAGCGATTCGTCGGGCGGTATTGGCTTTCTCCGTTATCACTAATCTCTTCATTCAGCGCGACTAATACGGCGTGATTATAAAAATTATGGTGCTGTAGTTACTCTATTTGAAGTGACGTGGTCCGATATAATGCATATGTGCACCGGTAGAAGAGGTCATTGTCAACTTTGCACGAAGGACGCCCTTTATGCTCATCAGTTCGTTGGCGAAGTCCTGCAATTCTCTAAGTGTGCCGCTAACAAGCAGTATCTCCATACACCGGTCATGATCAAGGTGTACATGTATTGTTGTGCCGACGTATTCATGATACTTTTCGTGCTGTATCGACGTGAGTTTCTCCTTCACTCCGCTCACATCATGGTCATAGATAAGATTGATAGTGCCTATCATGTATTGGTCTGGGTTCTTCCACTCTTCCTCTGCCAAGGCGTCGCGTACAAGGTCACGAATGGCCTCTGATCGACTTGTATAGCCTTTTCTTTTAAGTGACTCATCGAATTTCTCGAGAAGCTCGGGTTCTAGCGAGACCCCAATTCGTGTAACCTTTTCCATAAACATAAGGTAACGATATCGTAATAAAAAACCATTCATTGGGTAAGAGCGATTTGTGATGTTCTTATGTTGATGTAACCTGTATTTTTCGAACATATTAATACACGTTATTTCATAGCCCGAAATCGGAGGAATCATCATCACAAATGACACCCATGCACTTCTGGTTGCCCTTCGCTCAGCTGTGCGTCAGGTTGTAGACGAGGATCAGATTGGTGTCCTTTTCTCTGGTGGTTTGGACAGTACTATTGTAGCGATTTTGGCATCTGAGTTGTCGGAAGTGACTTTGTACACAGTCGGGGTGGAGAATTCCTACGACCTGGATGCAGGCAGGACGGCATCTGAGCTTTTGAGGATACCATGGAAGCCATTGGTTATAAGACGCGAGGATGTGTTGGACGCTGTTAGGGAAATGGTAGTCCTTACCTCCAATCGCAACCCAGTCAATCTTTCATTTGAGATACCATTGTTTGTCGTCTCCAAGTATGCAAAGGAACATCTTCTTTTGAGCGGTCAGGTTGCTGATGAACTCTTTGCAGGGTATGCTCGCTATATGTCTATGACCGCAGAGGAGAAAAAGAAGCAGATGGATTTGGATTTGGCAAAACTTATTGATCTGGTTATAGAACATGAGCGTGTGATTGCTGAGTATCATGGCAGAGTGATACGGTATCCGTTCCTTCAGCCTCCTGTTTTAGAAGCGGTCAATTCTATTCCTGTGGAAGAGCGTACAGGTTATGGATGCACTAAAGAGCTTCTGCGGGATGTTGCTAGATTAGTAGGGGCAGGAGAGTTGGCAGATAGGAAAAAAAAGGCGGCCCAATATGGTAGCGGAGTGATGAGAGTCCTCAAGGCAGAGGCTAAAAAACGGGGCACAAGTGTCCGTGGTCTGGTAGCAGAGATAGCAAGGGACGCTTTATGACTCTAGAAGATAACCTTCAATGGTTGTACTCTTTGAACGCCCACGGTATCAAATTGGGGTTGGACACCACTCGTGAGCTGCTCTCCCGCCTTGGCGATCCCCATCTCTCTTTTCGCCCCATACACGTAGCCGGTTCTGATGGCAAAGGCTCTGTCTGTGCAATGATTCACTCCATTCTAGTCGAAGCAGGGATAGAGGTAGGTCTGTACACATCCCCCCACATACTAAGATTCAATGAGCGTATCGTGGTGGGCAGGCGGGAGGTTAGTGATGATGAAATCTTATCGTTACTGGGTACATGTCGCCCCATAGCAGAGGAGATGGCTAAAGAGGGTAGACAGCTGACGTTCTTTGAGGTAACTACGGCAATGGCCTTCAAATATTTTGCTGACAGAGGAGTGGAATATGCCGTCCTAGAAACAGGTATGGGGGGCCGATTGGACGCTACCAATGTTGTTGTACCGGATGTCACGGTAATCACTCCGATCGGTCTCGAACACAGGCAACATCTCGGTGAGACTATAGAGGCTGTGTCAAGGGAAAAGGCAGGAATAATCAAAAAAGACGTTCCTGTAGTCTATAACTGCTCCGCCGAAGCCGAGAAAGCCATCTCTGAACGTGCCCGTGAGATCGATGCACCTCTTTACCCAATAGGAAAAGAGTATCGTCTCTTGTCTATGGACCGTTATGGTGTGACGATAGAATATAAGGAGAGGAAGTATCGTGTAAGCATCCCAGGTTCATTCCAAGCAGCCAATGCTACCACGGCCATGCGTGCAATCGAAGTCCTCAGAGATCCCAGAGTGGATGACGCTACCATAAGACGAGGGTTGAGATCGTGTCATTGGCCATGTCGTATGGAGCTCGTTAGAGAAGATCCAGTCACTGTCGTCGACGTCACCCATACGGCAATGGGGGCGACTTTTCTGGCTCAGGATTTTCCATACATTTACGGTAAAGGCAACATCTTGGTGATTGGTATGCTGGGCGACAAGGATATTAATGGGGTGGCATCCCTGTTGGGACCTGTGTTCCGTAAGGTCATTGCCACCGAGGCTGACACCGATCGTGCATTGGCTGCCGATACAGTGGCAAAGGCGTTTATGCTCTATTGCAACGATGTAGTCGTTGAGGAAAAGGTCGGTGACGCAATGGCCCTGGCCTATGCTCATCTAAGGCCTAACGAAGCGGTTCTTGTAACAGGTTCACTGTATACCGCAGGGGATGCATTGAAATGGATGGGAGAAAAGATCCGGTTCTGATTCTTAACTCGTTGCGCTCTCTTTATGGCAGGGGAGTCTATCCTGGAAGAGCTGATAATATGGGGGCCCCTTTATGGGAAGACGACCCTTTTCATGTTCTGATAACTACCGTTCTATCGCAGCGAACACGTGATGAGAACACACGTGTTTCAGCTGAAAGCCTTTTCGGTGCTTATGCAGACCCGGCGTCTATAGCCGCCGCTCCTTTGGGTGAGATAGAGAGGCTAATACGCAAAGCAGGATTCCCCCATCAAAAAGCGATGGCCATAAAAGAGATATCGCGTATCATCGCCGAAAAAGGCAAAGTGCCTGCCGATATAGGCTTTTTGTTGTCCCTCCCAATGGTGGGACGAAAGACCGCCAACTGTGTTCTTGCCTACGCCTTCGGACTGCCGGCTATATGTGTTGATACCCATGTACATAGGATAGCTAACCTCCTTGGTTTGGTAGACACAAGCAGACCTGAAGATACCGAAGAGGCGTTGAAGAAAATTGTGCCGCCTGAGCTTTGGAGAGATATAAACTCTCTTTTTGTACGCCATGGACAGGTCATATGTCTGCCCCGCAATCCCAGGTGCGGGCAGTGTCCAATCAGGGAGCAATGTGACTATGGCCAGAGCAGATAGAAACTAAATACCGTCTTTGCGTTAAGGTTTCGAATGCATGAAGTGTCAGTCATGAGCGGGGTAGTGGAAGCAGTGCTCAAAGAGCTTGAGAAGTACGACGTGAAGGGGGTCGAAGAGGTCGAACTCATCGTCGGGGAACTTACGCAGTTGGGTCATGAGCAAATGGAGTTCGCTTACGAAGTGATTACGCGATCCACAGCACTTGAGGGGTCTAGTCTTCGAATCGTGGAAGAAAAAGCTGAGGTACGTTGCCTCTCTTGTGGATACGAGGGCGGGATAAATAGATTGGAGCTCGATGACTATCACTATAGCATTCCCGTACTCAGATGTCCAGAGTGTTCATCCTCTGTGGAGATAATCAAAGGAAGAGGCTGCACAGTTAGATCTCTGAAGGTGATCCAATGACCTCTTTTAAGTTTCGTGATGGCGATATGGCCCAGGAGATCCTGGCTGCTATAGAAAGATATGATGTTGATTGTCAATTCATGCATGTATGCGGCACCCATCAGGATACTCTAGTGCACTATGGTCTAGAAGAACTTCTTAAGGAGGTAGGCATAACGATCAGACAGGGGCCCGGCTGCCCCGTCTGTGTCACGACCAGTGCCGAGATAGCCGCCGGTATAGCGCTTGCTGATGCCGGAATTACGGTCTGTGTTTTTGGGGATATGCTTAATGTACCGACGCCTATAGGCTCCCTGGCAGATGCACGCTCACGTGGAGGAGATGTCCGTGTAGTTTACTCCATAACCGATGCCGTTCAGATAGCTTCTAAGGAAGATAGGAACGTGGTTTTCATGGCTGTGGGCTTTGAGACCACTGCCCCTACCACGGCGGTACCTTTAATTAAAGGAGTGCCTGAAAACTTCTCAGTTTATAGCTGCCACCGCATATTGCCACCGGCTCTGGAAACCATATTTCAGATGGGAGAATTCAGTGTTGACGGCATCATCCAACCTGGACATGTTAGTGCCGTTATAGGTACTGAAATATATGAGCAGTTCTCCAAGATATACGGTGTGCCCCAGGTGGTGGCGGGGTTCGAGCCTCTTGATGTACTGATGGCATGTTATATGCTTGTCAGGCAGATAGCTGAAGGCAGGGCTGAGGTAGAGAACGAATACCGACGCTTGGTAAGGAGAGAGGGCAATCCCAAAGCGAAGGAAATGATGGACAGAGTGTTTGAGCCTGTGGATCGTGCCTGGCGAGGTTTTCCCATAATACCAAAGAGCGCTTTAAGCCTCAGGGAGCAGTTCGGTGCTCATGACGCTGCGCTGATACACGAAGAGGTCCTTCAGTGCCTACCAGACCTAGAGGAGGAGCTCAGAGGGTGTCGCTGCGGTGAGGTGTTACGGGGTATAATACGTTCTGAAGAATGCCCCCTCTTTGGCCGTGCATGCAACCCGCATAAACCAATGGGCCCATGTATGGTATCTAGGGAAGGAAGCTGCAATATCGCCTATCGTTACGGTACACTAAACCGATAGATAATGGAATAAAAAAAGAGGTTTGCACGTCACTCATTCTCGTTTTGTGCCGGAGCCGCTTCCTCAGAGAGCGTTCTGAGCTTAGCCACGTCAATGAAAGTCATCAACACCGTGATGAAGAACATCAGAGCTAAAAAGGCAACAAACATGCCAAATAGGAACGCGATGTGGTGGGAAATACCCAGATCTGCCCATCCTGTGTAGCCATCAAACCAGTGTATTAGAATCCATGAGAGAAAGAGTCCCCCCAAGGAAAGCAACATGGCATATATCATATTCCTGTTGAGTGATTTCAGATAGTTGTTCTCTTGTAATTTGGAGATAAACTCGTCACTGCTGCATACCGCGAGCATCACATAGGATATGAGCATGGCAGACATCAGTAAGGTGAGCGGTTGAGGGAAGAAGCTCATGGCCCACTCAGCTGAGCCGAAATCTCCAGGTACAACCAGCCAGAATATGATGGTCAGTACCAAGGCTCCGATTATTTGTTTCAAATATGTGGTCTTTAATTCATCTAGAGTAGGCAGTGGGACGTTTGCCGTATCGATATTAAGGTCAATATCCAAACTATTCACCTGTATGAGTATTTTTTTCTAGGATTATTTAATCATATTCTATAAAAAATCATAAAAGAGGTTGGTGTCATTATTCAGTACATACCGTGAACACTAGCCAGTATGCCTTAGGGCCATTCAAGGCATATCTAGTGGCAGTCGGAGGTCAGATTCTGATTTATACGTCGGCCATAAGTTTTTATTGATTATTGACAGAATTCGCTCAGATGTTCCGATGGAGGCAAAGCGACTCAGAACGAAAAGAAGTGATCAAAACTAAGTGGTGCGGACGCCGGGATTTGAACCCGAGTTCTAAGCTTGGCAAGCTTAAGTGATAACCAGCTACACTACGTCCGCTTCAATCCAGGTGATTATATCAGCCCATATAAACTTTATCGTCCTCAGAATATTGCCAATGCAGAGCGATGCTGTATAGATAGCTGAGATATGAGCCAGCTTTTAGTGGTTAGGCATTTTTCATAGGTAGGTAATAAATGATAGGAATGAATAGGGATCGCGTTAGGAATCCGATTCAAGTGATTATAATGGACTCAGAATTCAAATCGTTGGGAATCAGTGACAAGGTGCTGAAGGCGATAGAGGAGATGGGCTGGAAAGACCCTACGCCGATACAAGTGGAATCAATCCCTTATGGACTGGAGGGCAGAGACCTACTGGCTCAGGCACAGACAGGTACAGGTAAGACAGGAGCCTTCGGCAGCATAATCTTAGAAAAGACAAGGCCTCGGCAGAAACGGGCGTCGGCATTAATATTGACCCCTACACGCGAGCTGGCTATACAGGTGGCAGATGAGATATCAGCATTAGCCAAACATTCCGGTCATGTTTGCGTTCCTATATATGGGGGACAGGACATCGATAAACAGTTCAAATCCTTAGAGAAAGGAATAGATATCGTCGTTGGCACACCTGGTAGGGTGAAAGACCACCTCCAGCGAGGGACGCTGGACCTAAAAGGGGTCAAGGTGGTGGTTCTCGATGAAGCAGACAGGATGTTAGATATGGGCTTTATAGAGGACATAGAGTCCATCTTGCAGAAGACTCCGGAAGACCGTCAGACAATGCTGTACTCGGCCACTCTTCCGGAAGGGGTGAAAAAACTAGCTTATGATTATATGAGAAATCCCAAAGAGATTATCGTCTCCCGCGATGAGCTTGTTTTAGATCTTACCAAACAATATTACATCTCAGTTGGAAGGAAGAACAAATTATGGGCTCTCTGCCGTGTAATAGACGCAGAGAGGCCCAAGGCAATAATATTTTGCCATACCAAACGTATGGTTGACATATTGGTGGAGCGTCTGCAGAAGCTCGGTTACAGGGCAGAAGCGATACACGGTGATATGACGCAATCAAAGCGAGAGAAGGTCTTGCAGCAGTTCAAGAACGGTCAGGTGGATCTCCTAGTTGCAACTGATGTCGCTGCCAGGGGTCTGGACATAGACAACGTGAATTACGTGATCAATTACGACATACCCGAACATCCTGACATCTATGTGCATCGCATCGGCCGTACCGGCCGTGCAGGAAAGGTCGGTGTTGCCATAACCTTTGTGACTAATGAAGAGGACTACTTTCTACGCAGTATAATGGCCTACACAGGCATGGAGATCGAGGAGATGAAACCTCCGGCCGTGAAAGGGAGGGAGACAGTAAGAAAGGTTCTAGATTACGACCAGCTTTCTGATATCTTCGGGATGGTGAAATTTGAGTTGAACATCGGCGAAAAGGACGGTGTCCGGAGAAATGAGATAGTCAATATGCTTATCCGCGATCTGCATATGCGCGACATAGCCATCGGTACAGTCGAAATTGGCGGAGAGAGCACAGTGATAGAGGTCCATAAAGACTTCGCTAACCGTATGGTAAAGGACCTGCCTAGAATGAAATATAAGGGGAAGGCGCTGAAAGTGCAGCCTGTACAGCGTTAATTACCGTTCTATTGCCAGTAAAAGCTCCCCAATTTGCACGGTCTCCACTTCGCGGCCATGCAGCATGAGTTTTTTCACAAACTCTATATGCTCTTCATTGAGGAACATTCCGTCAATTATCTCTACCGGTCCTTTACTGAGGGCCTTATAGAGTTCAGACGGGTTTATATTTCCTAGTGCCTCAATGATCTTCTTTGCATCCTCTTTGAACTGAGGGCCGATCTTGGAATGTAGAGGCTTGATGGCAACCACTCTCTCCTCCAGTTCGGCACTGGGCACTATACGCACTTCTTTAGCTTTGATGGTCTCCATGATATCTTTCTCAAGTCCATTCAGCAGCGATGCGACAGTCCCTATGATTTCTAAGGAGGCTAGTTCCTGATTGAGCGCTATCCGTTTGTTTGCCTTCCATGTCCTGACCCCAGAGATAACCTCTTTTAGAATTTTGCCTACCTCGATGGCTCTTTTGTCTACCTCGAATGGTTCTGGCCAGGAGCTTATGTGTATAGAAAGATCTCCCTCCTGATCTCTGAAATGCCGTTGGTAGGAGTCCTCAGTCACATGAGGCATTAGAGGAGCAAGAACCTTTATGATGCCTAAGTAGACGTTATATAACGTCCAACGTGCTGCCTCATCATCACGGTGCTTTACCATCTCGATATAATGGTCTGCGAATTCATGCCATGAGAACGATTCGATCTCCCTCATGGCTTTATCGAACTGATATTCCTGAAACAGTTTGTCGACATGTTTCACCACCTCACTATATCTACTCAATATCCACTTGTCAGCGGCGCTGAGATTATTTGGTCTCTGTGGTTTTCTGTTAACCTTGCTGCCGACGAAGTTACCCATGTTAAATATTTTGTTGCTAAATCTCCTTCCCCTTATGACATCTTTTTCGCGGAAGGCGTGGTCCACGCCCAGAGAGCAAGTGCAAGCATAGTAGCGTAGGGCATCGGCACCATATTCCTCAATTATTGGTAAAGGGT
>DUKW01000171.1 GCA_013329105.1 Candidatus Methanomethylophilaceae archaeon
GTATTGACATTGGTACAGGGGAAGTATTGCTAGCCGACCGTCTCAGACAGCGTGGGTATCTCATCGACGCCATAGTGGGGCACCATCCTCTCGGTAAAGGTAGAACCATATTTCCAGAGGTAATGGGAATGCAGGAAGAGATGTATCATGAATTGGGTATACCTATCAACATCGCTGAGGGTATGATGTCAAAACGTATAGATGAAGTCAGCAGGGCTGTTTTGGCATCGAACTACAATCAGGTGGTAGACGCCTGTCAACTACTCGATATACCAATAATGAATGTCCATACCCCCACAGATAATCTAGTCCAGAAATTTCTTGAAGAACACTTTGAGGCTGAGGCCCCCCGCCGCCTAGAAGACCTCATAGATTCATTGATGAAGATTCCAGAGTATCGCCTGGCGAGCAAGAGCAACTCCCCTCCGCGCATAATACATGGTAAAAAAGAAGGGTCCGTGGGCAATATTGCCATAAAGATGACAGGTGGCACCTCTGGTCCTACCGAGATCTATGAGAAGTTGGCCGATGCCGGAATAGGTACCGTAGTCGGGATGCATTTCCCCGATAAACATATTGAGGAGTGTAAGAAATATCATATCAATGTGGTAATAGCCGGACACATGTCATCCGACTCGTTGGGAATCAATCTTGCCGCCGACGCTGTAGAAGCTGAGGGTGTTGAGATCACTCCCTGCTCCGGCTTTATAAGGGTAAAAAGGAACTGACAATGTTTGAGAGACAACCCGTTATCATCCGTGACCCCCGTGTCCTGGCGTTCGATTACGTCCCGCAGAAACTAATACACCGAGAAGAACAATTACGCTCACTCTCCGTGCTATTCCGCCCCCTCATCGAAGGGGGGGGTGCTTCCTCGGCCTTCCTAATAGGTTCAGTGGGAACGGGGAAAACCGCCACGGCCAAGAGATTTTGCACAGATATATTGCAGAGCGCCTTTGAAAAAGGCTTTCCTATGGACTATATTTACGTTAACTGCCGACAGAATAGCACGGAATCCAGCGTTCTGTTGCGCCTTATCCAGCATTTCGACGAGGGTTATCCTGACCGCGGGTTCTCTGTCTCTGAGATGCTGCGTACCCTCAAGAGACATGTGGAGAAAAGAGAGTTAAAAGCGATAGTGATACTAGACGAAGTCGATGTGCTGTTAAAAAAGGGCGCTGAGGACCTTGTATACCAACTATCTAGGTTCAATGAAGAGGAGATGGTTTCATCAGCCTCGCTCTCCATGATAATAATCTCTCAGGAATATGTACTAGACCGTTTAGACCAGGCCTCTATATCAACATTAGGTAGAGCCAATATCATAAGATTCTCCCGTTATAGCCGTGATGAGTTGCGAGACATCGTCGCAAGCCGTGCTGAGATGGCACTAATGCCAGGCTCAGTACGCGAGGACTCACTGGATCTGATAGCAGACATAGCATCAGAATGGGGTGATGCACGTTTTGCCATAGAGCTCCTGGAAAAGTCAGCTATGTTAGCCGAGGAAGAGGGCAGTCAGGAAGTCACAGCTGAGATGGTGAGGGAGGCTAAAGCCTTGACCTACTCCACCATAACGGAGTCCCGACTGGAGCAACTTGACCTGCAACACCTCCTTACACTACTGGCAGTGACTCGCTGTCTGAAAGAGAATGCTTATGTGACCACGGGCAAGGCAGAGAGAATGTATCAGCTGGTGGCTGAAGAGTACGGAGAGAAACCGCGTAAGCACACACAATTCTGGAGCTATATCACTGACCTCTCTGACCAAGGGCTTCTGGAGACCCGTGTCAGAGGCGATCCTGAGGGTGGACGTACGACATATATATCGATTGCCAACATTCCGTCCAGGATACTACGCTCAAAACTCGAGGAGATGCTGAACCGGTAAGAGACGGGAGAGGTAAGATTGAGTGTGACTTGTGATCATTGCAGCAGTGAGGCGATCACATTCATACGCTATAACGGAAGTCATCTCTGCGACAGACATTTCATGAGCTATGTGGAACGTCGTGTTAAGAAGGAACTCCGGGCCCAGGTGGACTTATCGAGGGGAATGCGTATAGGTGTAGCAGTCTCCGGTGGAAAGGACAGTATGGTGACCCTTGATCTTGTTCACCGTATCCTCGGCAAGATACGTGATGTGGAAATACACTGCATCTCGGTCGACGAGGGCATCGAAGGATACAGAGGTCCAAGCCTAAAAATAGTTCAGCGTTACTGTCAGGAGCACTCTATTCCATACCATGAAGTCTCTATGAAAGAAAATATCGGTATAGATATGGACTTCATAGCCCCTCACTGTGTGGAACACAGTCCCTGCACATACTGCGGTGTGTTTCGGCGGAAGTGTCTGAATGCGAAGGCGAGAGAGCTTGGCTGTGGACACTTAGCTACCGGTCTGAACCTGGACGATACGGCCCAATCCCTGCTGATGAATTTTGTCAGAGGGGATATCGAAAGAATGGCAAGGATGGGCCCTCATACAAAGATCCAGCCAGGACTTATCCCAAGGATTCAGCCCTTGAGGGTAATCCCGGAGAAGGAATCATACCTGTATGCGATTGCTACCGGACTCGATTTCCACGACGACGAGTGCCCTTATGCCGATGCCGCTCTGCGCAATCAGTACCGCTGGATAACGGATGAACTTGAATCTAGATCACCCGGCTCTAAATTCAGTATCCTTTCCTCATACGAAAAGCTAGCACCCTTACTCAGAGACAACATACCTGCTGCCGAGCTGCACTCATGCCGTTGTGGCGAGCCCACACTTGGCTCAAAATGTAGGGCGTGCGCTTTGCTGGATGAGCTTATGAAAAAACTTAAGAAGAGTGAAAATGAGTAAGATGTTTATAAAGATCAGACCAATTCATGGTAGCGGTAAGCTTCCTCCCCTTCATGGAAGCAATATCGAATCTTGGTGAACCCTTTCTTCAGCTCTTTGACGTCCTCTTTAACCTTTGCAGGGGACTCTTTATTACAGACGCGGGTTATCAGCTCAGCCACCTCCACCATCTCGCTTTCTTTCATACCTGTACGAGTGAGCTCTTGCACGCCCAATCGGATACCGGATGGTCTGACTGCGGAGGTGTCCTTAGGCAGCATATTCTTATTGCATATAATATTCGCATTTTCCAGATCTTGAGCTACGATCTTGCCGCCACCATAGGCTGATACATCAACGGCTAGCGTATGAGAGCGTGTAAAGCCCAGATCGGGGCAGAGCACATTTATCCCACGCTCATAAAGAGCCTCACCTAAGGCACGGGCGTTCCTCACCGTCTGAAGTGCATACTCCTTGCCAAAGACTTTCTCTTCAGCTAAAGTGATCGCCAATGACGCCATTGCATGCAGATGATGGCTACTGGTAACACCGGGGAAGACTGCACGGTACAATGCCTTTTCCTGCTCCTCATCAAGATTATTGCCTAAAAGCATACCATGATTGGGGCCCGGAAAGGTTTTATGTGTACTGGACGACACCACATGTACCCCCTTGTGAAGAGGATCATCAAACTGACCGCCAGCAATGAGACCAAAAACATGTGCGGCATCGTACCACACAGTACAGCCGATCTCATGGAATGTGTCCTCTAACTCCTTCAGCGGAGGCGGAAAGAGGAAAACCGATAAACCGAACTGAGCTACTTTTGGCCTGACCTCTTTGAGTAGTTTGATAGTCCCGTCCACATCGAGATTCATATCAGTCTCGTTGAAGGGATAGTTGACAGACTCAACCGAACGCAACCCAAAAGCCCCAAACTTGGCTGTTGATATGTGAGCGCCTTGAGCCAAGGCACAGGTGGTAATCGTGTCCCCCGGCTCGGCAAAGGCAAAGAGAACAGCCATATTGGCAACCGTACCAGAGATGGGACGGACGTCAGCGAAGCTGCATTGGAAGAGATCTTTGGCCATCTCGATGGCTTTGAGTTCCACCTCGTCAACGTATATATTACCCTGATAGTAACGCTTTCCTGGCAACCCCTCAGCATAGCGATCTGCAAAATCGGAGATCAGCATCTCCTTGGCCAACGGACTCATCAAGTTCTCAGAGGCTATCATTGGTAAGCTCTCTTCGAACCATTTGTTATGGGCCTTTACCCTTTCCCGTATCCAAAATGCTTCCTCATTCATGGATGTCGGGTGCTCATATGCATTCTTTTTATTAATGTATCCCTGCAATGAGACATAATTTCAATTGAAGATATGACTCAGCCTCTTCTTTAGACTGACGATTGGGTCTACCTTCTCAGGATCCACATTACGAAGCACAGCGAGATATAACGATACAAAATCCCCGATAAGAGAGGATCTAAGGTTCTTCTCCAGACTGCTTTGACCTTCTATGAAAACCTCATGAACCTCCACCCCAGACTCACGCAGACTCTTCACTGTGGTATCCACTATCCCCTTTAGCGTCGCTGATGCGTTGGTGTCATAAAGTATCACAGGTGAGCATCGATTGGTGGGGTCCCCCTCAATCCAACCTACGATCTCATTATGGTTGAACTCAGGCATGATACCAGAAAACGACATCATCTTAGCGTTCTCGTGTATTTGGGTTTTCCAACGAAGCG
>DUKW01000039.1 GCA_013329105.1 Candidatus Methanomethylophilaceae archaeon
AGCGGGATGCAGATACCTGGTTTTCGTCGTGATCCGCGCGTTCTTAAAAGAGTGCTAGAACGTTATATTCCTGTGGTCACGGTTATTTCCGGTGCTCTCGTAGGGATCTTGGCAGCATCCGCCGACCTGATAGGTACTACCGGAAACACCAGCGGTACAGGTGTGCTGTTGGCAGTGGGGGTGCTGACTCAATTCTATGAGGCTATGGGTCGTGAACAGATGATGGAGATGCACCCAGTCCTAAGAGGATTCTTTGGAGGTGAATGATAATGGCAGATGATATAAAGGGTAACCCCTCCACTCCGCGGCTGACTACGATGCTGATCTTCGTATTGGCCCTCTTTGTAATGTTAAATCAGAGCATCAGGACTTTGCTGGGAGAGCTTGTTGGGATGGTCCTTTACCCTCTGATAGGTTTCGACTCTCAATATCCCCTTGTTACTCTCCTATTAGCGGGTTTGCTGATGGTTACATTGAGTATCGTAGTGCGATCTTTGTTCACTGACTACGTGGAGCAGGCGAGAACACAGAAGATCATGAATGCTTTCAACCAGGAGTTGCGCCAGGCGCGTCTGGAAAACAACCTCTACAAGATCAAAAAACTGACCGAAAAACAGCAAGAGGTAATGTCTAAATCGATGGAAATGAGCTCACAACAGCTCAAGCTCATGCCCCTGACGTTGCTATTCATCATACCTATTTTTGCATGGGTTTCAGTTTTTGTTGCAGACCTTCCATCATCGTTGATTTCGGTTCCATGGTCACTTGAAGTGGATCTTAACGGCGTCAATGTGTTGCCTAATTGGATATTATTGTATACTCTTGTGAGCATACCATTCGGCCAGCTTTTGACGGGGCTGATAAGATATCTTCAGTTCAAGAAGAAAGTAGATGAGCGCAAGTCCACAGTCACCGAAAGGATATGATAATCACAATCAGTGGACCGCCTGGCTCTGGTAAGACAACGGTCTCCAAACTTCTTGCCGAGCGTCTCGGTTATGAGGTGTTAGGTTTTGGCCAGCTCTTTCGAGAGATGGCGAAAGAGAGAGGGCTGAGCTTGGCAGAGATGGGAGAGCTTGCCGAGAGAGACCCATCTATCGACAGAGAGATCGATGCCCGCATTGTGGAGATAGCCTCTGTCACTGACAATATAATCTTAGAATCACGGCTCGCTGCGCACATGCTCGCACGCAACGGTATAGATTCACTCAAGGTTTATCTCGACGCGGATCCTCAGACTAGAGCACTTCGTGTAAGTCTTAGAGACGGAGAGGAAAGAGAGCAGGCCGCTGATGCGATGAAACAACGGCAACTCTCTGAGGCCAAACGTTATCATGATTACTATGGCATCGATCTTTCTGATCTTAGCGTCTATGATGTGGTGATTAACACTTCGAACCTCAGTCCGAAGGAGATAGTTGACATGATAGAAGAGAAGGTGTGGGAAAGGGCATGATCACCAAGGCCGAAGATCCTGTGCCCAACCGCTGGGGAAAGAAGCCTTCTGACCGCTCCTTGGCTGAACTCCTCCGCAACGGTGTGATCGTACTGGATAAACCTGTTGGCCCCACATCACACCAGGTGACATCATGGGCCAGGGATATCTTGCATGTAAAACAGATTTCTCATGGTGGAACACTGGATCCAAATGTCAGCGGTGTTCTACCCCTCTGCCTTGGCAAGGCAGTTCGCCTTACGGATCTGCTATTGTCTTCCAATAAGGAGTATGTCTGCATAATGCGCCTTCATCGCGACCGTGACCGGGAAGCGGTTGCTAAAGTCATGGAGGAATTTACCGGTCGTATCTATCAATACCCTCCGTTGCGCTCAGCGGTTAAAAGGAAATTGAGGATAAGGACTGTTCATTCCATCGAACTTTTGGATATGGAAGGTAGAGATGTGCTTTTTCATGTGTCCTGCGACGCGGGTACGTACATCAGGACGCTCTGCATAGATATGGGTGAGGCTTTGGGTGTTGGCGCCAATATGATCGAGCTACGGCGTACTCGTTCCGGGGCCATGAGCGAAGACATGGCAGTGACACTACAGCAATTGAAAGATGCTTATGAATTGTGGCAAGAGAGGGGACGCAGTGAACCTCTTATGTCAATTTTGCGGCCGGCTGAGACATTAGTATCGCATCTTCCCCGTGTGATAATCAAAACGGCCGCTGTGGATGCCGTGTGTCACGGTGCGGACCTGGCTGTTCCTGGAGTAGGGGCCTTCGATG
Source organism: Candidatus Methanomethylophilaceae archaeon (assembly GCA_013329105.1). Lineage (GTDB taxonomy): Archaea > Thermoplasmatota > Thermoplasmata > Methanomassiliicoccales > Methanomethylophilaceae > UBA9915 > UBA9915 sp9915u. Next base: position 2,231 of record DUKW01000039.1, read on the forward strand.
AGTCTATCGGTAAGATGGATCAGGTGGCAATGCTAACTTCCCGCGGCGAACTCGTTGCCATTGGGGTGGCGCAGATGTCCGCAAAAAGACTCGCCGAGGCATCTAAAGGAGTGGCGGTGAGCACAGAGAGAGTCTTAATGGAGAGAGGTACATACCCACGTATGTGGAAGTTCGGTACCGATTTATGAAAACCAAAGCCCCATTTTGTTGTTCAGCTCTCGTCCAGATCATTTAACAACTTTTCCAAACCAACAATATTCGGTAATTTGATACCTTTAATTCTTAATGTCAGTGCAAAAAGAGCAAAAAGGGCTCTCCTGGCTGATTTCTGATAAAGTGAACTCCTTACATTTGCCAAATACAGAAAAATTTGTAAGTCTCACGATTTCTTATGACATCTGATAAAGGTTAGAAACATTCTCACGAAACTGATGATTGTCTGTTCCGTATCAAGGGATCTATCTATTTATGGATTAAAACCTGTATTATATTGACAAGAGGCAGAGTACGGAACCTATCTCAATCTTTCTGTTTTTATAAACTCTGTAGGTTAAAAAAAGTATGATTTAAAGTATTGCCGCCCAGATGAACGAACGCAGAGACTCTGCTGCTATTATGATGCGTATCATTGCGTTGTTATCGTATCCGAAGACGGAAATATGCTTTACTACGCAATTAAAAATCTTCTCCCTGAACAAAACAACGATCCGTTTATCGAATGGCTCGAGGTCTCATTAACATTAGGCGGACGAAAGGAGGTTTTTCAGAGCTAGAGAGATCACTGACCCTGGTTAACTCCTTTATACTCATTTCACGATACAGATAGACAGATGTACCGGGTATTGTTTGTGGAGAAAGATAAGGCCTTTATGGATTTGGCCACGACATTTCTTACGCGTATCAACAAAGACATCAGAGCAATCCCATGTGATGATGCTAAGGATGTCCCCTCTTACTTGGAAAAGTATCACATAGATGTTATCGTTTCTGACCATAGCCCGCCAGAGGGCATCGATGGTCTCTCTCTTTTCAAATCAGTCATGAGACAGAACACGAACTACCCCTTCATACTTATGGTTCGTAACGGCTCTGAAGAAATGGCCGTTGAGGCAATGAATCTAGGTGTGAATTTCTATCTAATGAAAGGAAAGCCTCCATTGGAGTTCTTTACAGACCTGGTAGATAAGATAATTCTTGCTGCTGAGAGGCGTAGGATTGTAGAGGAACGAAGTCTCAATGAACGAAGACTGAGTGCCCTTGTCAAATTGGCGAAGATGCACAATTACAGTTTCTCAGAGGTGGCTCACTTCGTTCTCGAAGAAAATGTGAAGCTCACGGGCAGTACCATGGGTTATTTTGCTTTGTATGATGAGAAGAGAGATCTACTTACTATGTATGCTTGGTCTCAGGGAGGTATGAGAGAGTGCCGTATTGAAGATAAGCCCATTGAGTATCCGATGGATACGGTGGGGATATGGGGTGAGCCAGTGCGACAGAAGAGGGCCATAATCCTTAATGATTATTCTGCGCCAAATCCCCTTAAAAAGGGTACACCAAAAGGGCATGTGGAGCTGAAAAGACTTTTGATGGTGCCCCTGATGTACAACGGAATGGTCATAGGCACGGCAGGGGTGGCTAACAAAGAGCATCCTTATGACAACACCGATCTCACACAGATGAACCTTCTTATGGACGGTATGGCCAGCATATATATGGGAAGGATGGCTGGGGAGGCACGCTATGAGACCGAAAGACGTTACGAGGAGATGCTCCAGTATGCGCCGATAGGCATAATGGTTGTGAACAACCAGGGACTGATAATAGAATGCAACCGTAAAGCAAGAGAGTTACTAGATGAGATATCAGGCGATGGCCATATAGGTAAAGGTCTTATTGAGTACAAGAGTGATTTTACGGTACAGCTCTATTCTGCGGTCATGGACTCTATCCAGACGAAGTCCCCATCAACTTTAAAACTCCATTTCAGTTCCAATCACAGAACTAGTATTCTGAAGGCGTCGATACAGCCTACTTTTAAAGATAAAGATACGGTAAGGGGGGCAATAATTTCCCTTGAGGACATGAGTGACATAGAGGACTCTCTGGAGAAACTAGAGCGCGCTTCATTTCAACTCAATGTCATAGACCGGGTGACGTTCTTGGAAGTATCTAACCAATTGCAGATAATAAACGGTTACGTCAATTTCCTGAAGTCCATGATCGATGATGCTACGTTGGCAGATCACCTTGACTGTATAACAGAAGCCATAACCAAGATCCAGGCTGCGATGCGATTTTCCCGTGATTTCCGGAACGTAGGTATAATGAATCCTGAATGGCAGAGAGTATCCGATGTTGCATCCCAGGCAGCTTTGGCGGTAGGGGTACCAGAAGGCATGTTGACAATAAATACAGGGAACCTGGAGATTCTGGCCGATCCCCAGCTTTCCAAGGTGTTCGAGAATCTGATGCGGCGGAGCCTGAAGGATGAAACGGTCAGCGCAATAAAGATAGGTTTCAGTATCACCGATGGACGGATGATTGTGGTTTATGAGGATAATGGAAAGGGTGTACCGGAGGAGCAGAAAAACATGCTATTTGACGGGCGCTCGGCTATGAGTATCAACGGTATGTACCTGGTAAAAGAGGTTTTGGATGTGACCAACTTAACCATCGTGGAGACCGGGAGGCCCGGTGAAGGTTCACGCTATGAGATCATCATCCCCACTACTAACTATCGCCTCAGGTCTTGATTCTTTTTTCACGCATTCTTTCGCAAGGGTCTTTACCCTTTTTAGTGTCTCTTTTAGAAGGTCATAGCTACCTTTCCTCTCTTCATGCTTGAGGTCCATTGTCTCTGCGAACTCGCGGGAACGTTTACGTAACGATTCCGTATCTCCAGCGCCAGTATCTATAAACAAACACCTGGAATAACTAGCGAAGATCATGTGCAACAGTTCCATGGGGTCGATCTCGTCCTTGACCGTATCTAGACGCAGTTCACGGATGACCCCATCTATGCCAAGTGTGGTCCATCCGGGGGAATTGTACCATGTACCGGGGCACCTTCTTCTTTCTTCTGCATAGCCTATAGGAGTAAGAAACACGCCTATACAGTCATCGGTGTGAATCATCTCTGCCGGTACCTCAATATCTTTCGTCACACCCATGAGGCTCTGGCAATAGCAATAACCAAGCATGACGGCATCGACCTTGTTTTTTATAGCGTTTGCTTTTTCCACCACCACCTGTCGCATTTTTTCAGGCTCGATATGCAGTCCAAACTCAAGGAACTCTTTATGGACGATGTCATCATCTCCATCTACTAGCGCCTCGATCTCATCTTTGAAGATTTCACAGGCTATGATACCGATCCTCATTTGTTCATTCCCCTCGAGAAGAACTGTTTTGGTTTACCCACAGCGGTCACCCGGATATGTTTCTCTAAGAGGGCCTCACCATCATATTCCTGACCGAATCCAAACTTCCTGTCGTGGTTTTCAACCTTTATATTGATAGAGTCTGCACCGGCCAGACGAGCCATTCTTTCCACATGAGTTGACCCTATTTCTACCGCATAAATTGACG
>DUKW01000088.1 GCA_013329105.1 Candidatus Methanomethylophilaceae archaeon
GTTGAAGCTCGATGACTATATAGATCTCATAATACCGAGAGGCTCTAACGAGTTCGTAAGATACATTCAGGATAATACCCGCATACCTGTTTTGGGACACGCTTCAGGTATATGCCATATTTATGTCGACAAGAAGGCCGATCCACATAAAGCGGTAGATGTCGTGCTGGACTCGAAAGTTCAGTATGCTGCAGTGTGTAACGCTGTAGAAACCTTATTGATTCATGCGGATGTGGCAGATTCTTTATTGCCCTCCATAGCCGCAGCCCTTGCTGAAAAAGGAGTTGAAATGCGTTGCGATCCTCGGAGTAAAGAGTTGATCAAATCCATAGGGAAATATGTCGTGGATGCCAGTGAAGACGATTGGGATAAGGAGTACAATGACATGATCATATCTATAAAAGTGGTTGACGGGATAGATGAAGCCATCTCTCACATAAATCTTCACGGCTCAGGTCATACCGATGCCATCGTGACCGAGGATCCAATGGCCTCTCGCCGTTTCGTTTCGATGGTTGATTCTTCCAGTGTAATGGTAAATGCATCTACGAGATTTGCGGACGGATACCGTTATGGGAAGGGTGCCGAGGTCGGTATAAGCACCAATAAGATACACGCACGCGGCCCCGTTGGGATGGAGGGACTGATGATATACAAGTATGTCCTTTTGGGCAACGGGCATGTGGTAAGGGACTACGTTGGGTCATCAGCGAAGAGATTCAAACACTCCAGGTTGGAGAAGAACCTGGAGATCAGGTGAGCCTGATGCGCAGCGAAATCTTGAAAGATGTAAAGAGTGTCGTCATTAAAGTAGGGACGTCCTCGATCACCGGAGACGACTTTTACGTCGATACTGAGTTCATGGATTCTGTGGCCAGGCAAGTCAAGTGGCTAATGTCTCGTGGAATGCAAGTCATAATAGTCACTTCAGGAGCCATCGGTTTGGGCCTGAAGGCTATGGGTGTGACACCAAAACCCAATGAGGTTCCCATACGCCAGGCCGCAGCCTCTGTTGGCCAGAGCATACTTATGCAAAAATGGTCGGAGAGCTTCAAAAAGGTAGATCTCATCATAGCTCAGGTTCTGCTAACCTATGATTTCTATTCAGACCGTGTCCGTTACCTAAATGTACGAAACACCCTTAACACTCTCTTAGAGCACGGTGTGGTTCCCATTATTAATGAGAACGATGCAGTGTGCATAAAAGAGATCGAAGCCGTCTTTGGAGACAATGACACCCTCTCCGCAATGGTTGCCAGCAAAATGGACAGTGACCTTCTGATTATTCTCTCCGATGTCGATGGCCTTTACGATAGCGATCCTAAAATACACCCCGATGCGAGCTTGATATCTGAGGTTCATAACATAGATCACCGTATTGAGTCGTTTGCAGGGAAACCCAGCTCTCGTGGCGTAGGCGGTATGCGCACTAAAATCAAAGCAGCAAGGATATGCAATATGGCCGGGTGTCATATGGTAATAGCCAATCATGCAACTGAGGATGTTATAATACGTATTCTTCAGGGTGAAGAGATAGGGACTCTATTCATAGCAAACGGAGAGGTTCGCCGTGTCCGCACCCGTTGGATCTTGCTTGCCCACTCAAACGGAATTATAGATGTCGATCAGGGTGCCCGTAAGGCTCTCGTCGAGAGGCATTTGGGTCTCCTTCCCCGTGGGGTCATCGATGTGCACGGCGACTTCAGAAGAGGAGATGTAGTGGACATACGTTGCAACGGCGAGCTCTTTGCTAAGGGGATAACCGATTACGATCATGATGAGCTTCGTAAGGTCAAAGGTGCTCACACTAATGAAATCGAGTCCATATTGGGATATAAAAATTATGATAACGTGATACGGGCAGGGAACATCGCCCTGCTGCCAGAGTGATCAGAGGGCGCAGGATGCGCAGTCCTGCCCCTGGCAATCCAGGTTGTCTATCATCCAACGCAAAGCCCACCCTTTGATCTCCTTTATTATATCAATGACCTCTGCCCCAGGAGTTGTAAGGCGGTATTCTACCTTAAGAGGTACAGAATCGGCATCGACCTCTCTTGATACAAGCCCTCTTCCCTCCAGTTCTTTCAGGCGTGTGCTCAGTACCTTTGGCGTTATTCCCTCAATTGCGTTGCGCAGCTCACCAAAACGCATGGTGCCACCGCCTTTGTAGAGCTCTAGAAGAATTAGCATTGCCCATTTTTTGCTTAGATATTCCAGGGTTTGGTTTACTGTGCATCCTGGTTTCATAGTATCCTCCCAGAAACTTTACACTATATGTATGTTGGTATACATTGTATACATTGTATCTCAAAGATATCAGTAAAAAGAGGATTTAAGATGTTTTGTTTTCAATGTGAAGAAACCAGCAACGGTAAAGGCTGCACCAGGGGAGGTGTCTGTGGCAAGAAAGAAGATGTGGCCGAGCTTCAGGATCTTCTGATATACGTCCTGAGGGGGATCTCCTATCGTAGCCTAGGCAGGGACGTTGAGCAAACGGTCGAGAGTTTTATTGTTGAATCGTTGTTCTCAACTATAACCAA
>DUKW01000079.1 GCA_013329105.1 Candidatus Methanomethylophilaceae archaeon
GGGAAGGGTAGTAAAGTTCGAGGAAGGTGTTACCTCCACCACACTTGGACCGATAGTCTTCGATAGAAAGTTTACTGCTGCTTTGGTCTTGGGCATATTCCGTGGTGATAAAACAGAAGTGGAGATTGAGGCATGGCTCGATTAAGTGAAATAATTGTATACTCACTGCTGTTTTACACTTAAGGAGGGGGGTTAGAGTCATTGGCAGGCAAAAAGCGCAGACGAAAATTGGATCTCAGTAGTGATCGTGATGATGCAATAGTGAGACTTTTTCTCATATCCCTTCTGGTATTTGCAGTTGTCTCAGTGATTTGTATACTGTTAGGATTAGTCAAGGACGCCATTACGGCCATTCCAATATTCTCTTTCTCTCTTGTGATTGTAGGTTTTGTAGCTTTTGCAGACCGTCTTCGCTGGTATTATTCTCTGATACTCATTGCTGTTGTGGCAGCGCTTTATTTTTATGGTGTTGAGACCATATTTATTTTGTTCATTCTCTATGCCGTCCTTGGCGGTTTCGGTGTTGTGAGGGTGATTGTGGCATTGCAAAGAAAATTCTTCTACCGGGCGCTCTCACGCATCGAGGGCATAAGTCTTCGGGAAGAACTCGATTTTAAAGATAAATTGATGATATTTCTATTTAACATACCTGAAGGTCTGAATACCAGTGATCTTCTGGCGGATCATAATATGAAACGGGAGCATATACCGCTTGATGATATCTTAAGAACGATGGGTCTGGGGGTGATAGTCGGTATGTTCCTGTGGGTGTACCTAAGTCTTAACCCTGCTATGCTTAGCATATATTCACTGGATTATATTCTTCTCATAATGTTTCTGCTTACACTTTATATACCGTTCATTATTCTTCCCTGGTCCATCTTTCGCTCGTTGGATGTGCGCATCAAAGGACCATTCCACGAAATGAGGCTCTACAACGGTGTGGTGTCCACCATAAAGAAGATCGCTATGCCTGTCATTCCTATCCTCATCTACATAATATTTGCCGCTAACCGTTTGGGCATAGACGCTCTTTTGGGATACATAACCATATCCTTGATCTTTAATCTGATAACGATGGCTTCGACCTCCGTCGTCTATTTCGTTCTTTATGAGAAGGAAGTTATTGAGGACATAGTGTCACGGTGGAGAGTTTTTCGTCCTGCGCCCAGGTTGGTGGAGCTGACCAAGAAGGAAGAGCAGAAAAGACAGGTCCCTGCCACTCCCCAGAGGTACTACGATATAGACGCTCTTCCAGACTTCACCTCGGATTAGTGATACGGCGTATTATTCTCGGTTCATATATTCCCCATGATTCTTTTTTTAGTACCAGCAAAGTGAGGAACCCACCGGCTAATAATATCAGTACCAACCCTGTAGACAGGTTATCTATGGCGATGTATCCTGCAAAGTAAAGTGTGCCTACACAGCTTGCTAATAAGAGATAGTAATGATAACTTTGGGGTATCCATAGACCTATACGGTCGCCGTAATGATATATCAGCATGATTGAAAGTAACAGAATGATTATACCAGATAAGAATAGGACAGAGCCCATCAGGTTCAGGATTGTATGGTATTTCTCTCCTGTGGGGTCCCTGATCATTCTGGAAAAAACGCCAGACATGGTGATGGAGAAAGCCGTGCCCCACCATCTTTGTAGGATTGGCATTATCCCATTGACTGCGTATGATTGAATCCGATCCATGTGCATCCCATATCTCTTATTAATCAATCATAATATATCTTTTCTGTCTATTTCTCTCATTCGCCCAAAGTTTCTCGACGTCACTAATGTAATATTGGAGAAATCTAGCATTGTTAGGGCAGCTCTCCGAGCCTGTAGATTTTTTTCTATGATGGAGGCTTAAAAGAACTATCTTAATAATTGGTACGAGTAGAGTCATTTATATGATATTAATTATATATTGATATTAGGAATAAGAATCCCCCATTGGTAGGCTATAACTGGCAGAAGCAATGACCCTGTAAGATGGACTCTTCCTACACCTACTGCGGAAGGTATTAGCCCTAGTATCGAGCCAGTTAATAACATAAGCAGGCCGCCCGGTCCGCAAGTGACTATGGTAAGTATGCAAAGAAATAAGGCAATGGCCACATTGAACTTTGAAAGGTTCTTACCCTGGAGGAAACGGGCAAAAAGAACACCTGCCTTAACTGTAAGAAAATATCCCATGACCGCTGTCATGAGTGCGCATAGTAGTAGGAGAGAGAAACTCTGTCCATTAAGGCCGGATGTTCCCTTGTTCATTATATCCGCAACAACGAGCATGGTGCCCGTTCTTCCGTTTCCGGTCACTGATAATGTGACTAGAGCAAAGACTGTCGCTGCCGTTCCTACAGAGGAGACCATTGTTATGAATCGTTCCGGCGTTTTCTCTGGTGAAGTCATGGAAGCTATAACCGCCCCAGTTGTAGAGGTCACACCAGGTAGCCATCCTACGGCCAAACCCGCTATTACCCCCTTCCAAGCTGGACCACTGTCAACAGCGGTGCGGTATGAGCCTGTCTGAACAGGTACAGAGCCTCCACCGATTGAGATTAATAGAGCAGGCAGCCCGAACAGTCCTGATAGCATAGGCATCATGCTCCCTCCACCCGGGAAGCCAGAGTATGTGGCAGGCAGAGAGCCGTACATTGTAATAATGCCCAGGATCCCTGAAAGAATGCAAAGTATGATGGCCCAGGCCCTCTTTTTCCATGCTCCATTTCCGCGCTCAGACATTATAAGAAGCACTAGAATGGATGGTAGGATGAACGGTATATGTTCTCTCAATACATCCCACCCATCAGTTCCCATGATAATGTATATTGGTAAAGCCAAGGTTACTGCTGCAGTCGCCCCTATCAGACTCCCCATCGCAGAGAAGGCAACTGCTTCTGCGCCTTTTCCCTCCTTCAACATCCGATGTCCTGGGAGAACGCTAAGAACGTCCTCCTCTCCTGGTGCCCCAAAGAATATCGATGGTACGAAGTCCATAAAGGAATGCATAACGGATGCTGAGACAACAACGGCAGCCACCATAACAGGTATGATTGAGGCAGGCACCAGATCAACAATTAAAGAGCTTATGGTAGGATACGTGATGAGGAGTATAGCTGCTAATGTATTGACATGTATACCAGGGACAAGACCGCTGAAACTCCCTATCGCTGCTCCTAGTAAGGTCATGTATACAAGGAGGACAAAGGTCATCACCTCCATATGAGTTGATTAACTAAAAGTGAAAAAAGATCGGCCCTTACATCCAAACTTTATGTCTCTAATATTCTCATTATTCGTAATAAACGGTGTGGCCATTAACAACGTCTACCTTAAGAAGGGTCTTTACCTTTATTCCGATCTCATTTTCCAATTCACTTTTATGTTGTGTTTTCTCGAAAACCATTATGATATCCACTATCTCGGCACCTATCTCTCTAAGAGCACCGACCAAAGCTTTTAGAGTCCCTCCCGTGCTGAGAACATCATCCACAATTACCACTCTGTCTCCTCCCTTCACGCCGTTTACATACATGTCGGTATGAGAGTATCCTGTGTATTGAGATATGTTCAATTCACCGGGTAGGCCATATCCTCTTTTTCTGACTATGCTGTAAGGAATACCCAAGCTCAGAGCTATGGGAACAGCGAGATGGATGCCCATCGCTTCTGGGGCTAGTATCCTGTCGCATTCAAAATCGCCGATTTCGATCATTCGGTCCGTAACCTCTCGGAGGAGAGCCGGATCCATCATCGGGATACCATCGGTTATTGGATGTACGAAATACTGATAGTCCCCTATTCCTACAACGGGGCAATCCACAATGCTCTGTTTCAGTCTCTCCAGCATATGGACCTTCAAAGAGGTGTTAAAGTAAAAGGTTTTCACTCCCGGATGAGCGGGTCAACAAATTTGAACTCGAGGCTGTTGAATAAACCCTTGTCCCCTATCTTAAGATTAGGTAGGACTAGTAGGCTCTGGAATCCCATGGTCATGAAAGGTGCGTGGAGCTCACACCCTAATGATCTGACAAAATTATTTATCTCCTCTTCCATCTTGGCGACATTCACAGCGTTTTCAGTACTCATGAGTCCTGCAACAGGCAGGGGGAGAGATATGTCTGATACGCCGTCTGTAGCGAAATAACCACCATATTCTGAGACACCATTAACAACTCTAGCCATCTCATTGGGCCCGGTAGCTACAGCAATGATGTTGTGGGAGTCGTGAGCTACACTGGATGCCATGCCTCCTCTTTTTAAGCCAAAACCCCTAACTATGCCTATGGAAGGGGGAGCAATCTCATACCGGTTAACAACCACGATATATAGTAAATCTCGAGAGGGGTCAGCCAGTATACATCCATTTTGTACCTTCATCTCCACAATCTCTTCTAGACTTGTGATCTGGTCAGGTATTATGCGTATCGCCCTTACTTTTGCCCTATCTCCATCTGCAAGCAGGCAGAAATCTTCGGCGCACCACCTTTTTTTCGTTATTCGCGTAGGTGCAGAAAGGGGCTTTGGCTCGAAGCAAGCCCTGTCATTGATAGCTACGAGATTCCCATCGATGTACACTTCCAAAACATTAAAATTCTCAAGATCTGAGACGAGTACCATGTCAGCCGGCATATCCAAATCTATATACCCGCCCGGGAGATGATAATGTCGTGCTGGCCAGAGGCTAGCTGCTTTTATTGCGCGTAAAGGGTCTACCCCCAAAGAAACAATCTTTCGCAAAAGACGGTCCATGTAACCATTTAGTATATCGGCGGCGTGAACGTCATCTGTAGCTAGGAAAAATTCATGTTCTCTGGTAATACCAATAAGATCCTCCATGTTCTTGGCAGCGCTCCCTTCGCGTATTTGCACGAGTACCCCCTTTTGGGATTTTTCTATAGCCTCGTCCAAAGTTGTGCACTCGTGATCGGTGCTTATACCGGCAGAGATGTATCTATCTAAAGCATCGCCACGTAGACCAGGAGCATGGCCATCCACAGGTTTTCCACGTGATAGTGCCGATTCTATTTTGGCCATGACTTCAGGGTCACCGTTCAGGACACCGGGATAATTCATCATCTCTCCCAGAGCGACTATTTCCTCCCTATCCATGAGACGATCCACATCTTCTGCCTTTATCATAGCACCAGATGTCTCCCATGGTGTGGCGGGGACGCAAGAGGGCACAGTGAAGTGGAACTTCAAAGGCACGCCTTTGCCATCAGCGACCATGAACTCTATGCCCTCAATTCCCAATACATTGGCAATTTCATGCGGATCGGTGACTACCGCGGTGAGACCATGAGGAATAGCGGCCTCCGCAAAGCGAGATGGAACAAGAAGGGACGACTCCACGTGAACATGTGAATCTATGAGGCCAGGCAGGATATACCGTTGAAAGTCTCTCTTCACTTCTTCTATATTTGTGACCCTGCCCCCTTCAACCGTTATTATGGCGGGGTAAATCCGGTCACCAACCACATCGACCAGGTTCCCCTCTATCGTGCTTCCTTTCATGAGTGCTGATTGGCCGTAAAGGAATAAATATTCTTCAGCTCCGATCTCTTCTTATGCGTTTTCCGCGGGAGATATTGAATGAGATAAAATGGAGAAAAGATATGGACCTATCTAGATGTCAGGTGACATTCGTACATAGGGGCGCTCCTAACGATGTTTTATCTATACGGGGCGATGAGATCACGGAGTTGGGCCGCTCATTCTTCAGAGTGGGGCAAACATCCATACCTTACCACCGTATTCAGCAGATAATATATGATGAACAGATAGTATATTCTGCCTGAGTAACTCTGATGTAGAGAATAGCTATTTATCCAACATTAAGGATTCTCGGCCCATGCCTGATTCCCGTTGGGGAATGCCCCCTATCAGTCATCAGATACCCGGTTTACGCAGTATTATTAACAGTATCCGTTGGTTCCCGCGGAAGTTCTGGAAGGTACCGATGTTTTGTAATTATCCAGTCAAGATCCATTTGGATAAAGAGGCTGTTTTTTCAATTGACGGGAGGGTATTTTTTATGGCCTTACCTGAGATGGTAGAGGCCTATTCAGCTAAAATGGCTGGATGTCGCAGTGCCATCATTATCCGCGAGAAGGGGTCTTTGACCGTAGGTGATGGAACTCTTATCGGTCCAGGTGTGAGATTTAATATCGGCCAGGGTGCAGAGGTCCGTGTGGGGAGCCGCACACTGTTGAACGAGAACTGCAACATATACAGCCGTGAGAAAGTGTCTATCGGAGATGATTGTGCCATATCTTGGGGGGTAAAAATAATGGATACAGATTTCCATGTTTTGGTCCGTGACGGGAAGCGTCTGCCCGAGTCCGCTCCTGTAGTTATAGAGGATCATGTGTGGATAGGATCCGATGCCACTGTTCTTAAAGGTGTGAGGATCGGTAAGAATTCCGTTGTCGGTGCAGGGGCTGTGGTGACTCACGATGTCCCTCCTGGGACGGTGGTCGCCGGTAACCCTGCGCGTTTTATCCATCAAGAGATGTCCTGGCACTGGATGTAGGTTGTGGCTCAATATCATTTTATAAGCGTCCGCTTATTGGGTTAGCGATTCAAATGGACCTGGAAGAAAGATTTCGTATTCTGACCAGGAACGTCGAGGAACTGGTGACCGAAGACGAGCTTAGAGGACTACTGTCTAAGTTATCATCTAAGAACAGTCCAAGGGCCTATATCGGTTTCGAGCCATCGGGTCTAGTGCATATTGGTTGGTTGATAAGTGCCTCTAAGATACGTGACCTTGTAGATGCCGGCTTTCAAGTCACCGTATTCTGGGCAGATTGGCATGCATATATCAATGATAAATTAGGCGGGGACATCGATAATATTCGTACCTGCGCTCGCTACATGGAAGATTGCTTCGAGGCATTAGGGGTACCAAGGGATAAAGTTGAATACCGTTACGCTAGCGATATATTGAACGATATGAGATATTGGGAAAAAGTAATAAAGATAGCCAAGGTCACTTCCCTGTCGCGTGTCAGGAGGGCCATGACGATAATGGGTCGTTCTGAGGATGACGCCGAATTGGACTCCTCTAAATTGTTCTATCCTATACTCCAGGCGGCAGACATTTTTGCCATGGAAATAGATTTGGCATATTCCGGGATGGACCAGAGAAGAGCCCATATGCTTGCACGTGACGCCGCAGAGAAATTGGGATGGAATAAGCCTATTGCAATGCATACACCACTGCTCCCAGGTCTTAGGGGTGGCAATCGTATGGACCCTGCATCTGGAAAGATGTCTAAGAGTGATCCTGACAGTGGTATTATGATACATGATTCCTTTGAAGACATCAAAAGGAAACTGAGGAAAGCGTACTGCCCTCCTGAAAGAGAAGAAGAGGACCGTAACCCGGTGTTGATGCTTTACCGTTTAGTTCTGTTCCCACGTTTGGAAAGGATAAAAATATCAAGACCTGAAAAGTTCGGCGGCTCCATCTGTTATGATGATTACACTTCCCTAAGAGAAGATTATTTCTCGGGCGAGTTGCATCCTGCTGATCTCAAAGATAGTGCGGCTCTTTGCTTAGCATTAATATTGGCCCCCGTGAAAGAGTATTTCGATTCAAAACCAGAGAATTACGAGAGCCTAAAAGAAGTCCTAAGATCCTTAGGTCGCTGAATCACGAATTTCCCTGAAGAATGACATGGTTTTCTGCATGCACATATGTAAGATGGCCTCTACATCTCCTACTCCCGTCATTCCTGCAGCACCTCCATGGCCTCCTCCCTCAGAGTCAGTCTCGCCTCCAAGTTCGTCCAGGAGACTGCCGAGATGTAGACCCCGTCGTACCATCTCTTGTGTACAGCGTGCACTAAGTCGAAAACGATCTTCTCTCTGCGAACCAACGAAAGCGACATCTGCACCAGCATTCAGGAGGGCTCTCGAGATCGAAGCCTCATATGAGCTCCCGTATGAAGTGGCCACTATAAAGTTGCCCACTCTATCAAAGCGGCTGCGTTGCATCCCCTTTAGTACGGCCGCCCTTTCTGAAATTCCCGTGTCTGCACGTGTTATCGCCAGTATCTCATCTATTGAGATGTTGTGCTCTTCCATCAACGAAGCGAAACGGCGAAGAAGGGACGGATTCCCATATTGAAAATGACCGCTGTCTGTTAGCATTCCTACCATCAAGGCTATGGCCGACTCCCTATCTGTACCCACTCCCGCCTCATCAAGCATCTCTGCGATGATCTCGGCACAGGAGACTTTCGAATCATCGCAGTAATAAATCATGCCCAACCAGCGGTCACTTGGATGATGGTGGTCTATTATCATCGAGCCAGCAGGAATCTTGCTTACACCCTGTAATTGTTCCATGGACGAAGTGTCTACTATCACGGTCAATTCGTATTCTTCAGGACAAAAGCGATCGACTAGTTCTATGTTTAAACTCTTTTGGAGAGCCCTTCCGGAACGATCTAAGCCGTCAGGTGCATGGATGTCCGCCGGGGGTAACATACGAGCGATGGCGTAGGCAGACCCTAATGCATCAGGATCTGCGTTACCATGAACTAAGATGATTTTTTTGCAGTCTTTTAGCAGAGAGATAAGTTCGTCGCTCATGGGATCTGATGGATATGGGGTATTTTGTTGTTTTGGGTGTAAAAAGGGAAAGATGTTTGAGCGAAGATTACTTTCTCATTCTTCTGCGTGTGCGACTTCCTTTAACTGTGGTGCCTACGCCCGTCAGGAGTATGTCCGATTTATAGAGTCTCACCGTTATGAAGACTGTCGCTAGGGCGAATATCGCTAGGTAGGCGATGCCGTAATACACAAGCTCCATGTTGCCCACCATTATGTTGTTGGTAGCCATCATAGGATGTGTGAATGGTATGGCGAACATCAGTGCCTGAAGAATGGGCGACAGGCTCTGGTAATCCGTAAACATCGTAACGAAGAACGGGATCAGAGCCAGGAAAGTGATAGGTATGGTGAGGCTCTGGGCGGCCTTGTAGTTCATTGCAAACGCTCCAAGTATCATACAAATGCCAAGGGCACAGACTATAGCCAAGACGACCATCAGGCCCACTAATGCAGTCTCAGCGGTTCCCATGCTTATACCAAACTCTGAGAGGTCCACGTCGCCTATCATGAGGTTGTCCATGTATATGTTCATTCCAACCATATATATTCCGGCGAAGACTAGGCCAACAATAGCCGATCCCAGCAGTTTGCCGCTGACGATGACTGTTCGGTTAACGGGGAGGGTGAGCAGTGTCTCCAAGGTTTTGTTCTCTTTTTCTTGGCCCATGGAGGAAATTATGATGCCACCCAGCATGACGATTATTATCATAATGAGCATGGGCATGGTGAATGACTGGCTCTGAAGGAAGCCAGCCACGGTCTCAGGTCCCAAGCCGACAAGCTCCTTATCGCCAAGAAGAGTGGTTGAAGAATAAACAATGGGACTGGTTATATTTTCAGGGTCGAGGTCTGAACTCTCTTCTATCAGTGCGTAAGTCGTACTTCGGGATACCTCACTCAACATTATGTCCACAGGTGCGCTAGACATCGAACTGAAGATACCGGTCCCCTTCATATTCCAATAAACGGTAAGGTTACCCTTCTCTCCAGAACTTATGCTCTCGTTGTAGTCAGGGCCTATCACAATAAGAGCCATAGCCCCCCTTTCACGCACGACATCTAGACCTTCTTGCAAGTCGTTAATATCGTCGCTTTCGAATACGATGGAAGCGTTCATAGCGATTGCAGTATCATATATGATGGCAGAATACGTCTCGTTATCACCGTCCAGATTTATTATGCCAATAACAGGTGATGCGCTGAGAGTATCCTCAACCGCTCCCCCTGTGAGATTGCCAATGGATGCAAAGATTATAGCCATGATCACTATCGGAATGACCGTGGCTGGTGTGAGAAGTTCGCGCACCTCCTTCTTAATTAGATGCCAGAGATGGCTGATCATCCTCTCACCACCTTTATGAACACCTCTTCGATGTTGTTTGCCGAGTATTCTTTTTTCAATTCATCCGGGGCACCATCGGCAACGATTTTGCCCTTATCTATAAGTGCCACACGGTCACAGAGATACTCCACCTCGAACATATTATGTGAAGAGAGTAGCACAGACGTACCTTCTTTGGAAAGATCTTTAATGATACCACGGATTTCAGTTGCGTTTATAACATCCAATCCTGAGGTCACTTCATCAAGGATTGCTAGTTTTGGCTGTGTCATTATGGCCCTAGCAATCAGAAGCCGGCGCATCATGCCTTTGGAATAGGTGTCCACCTTGCTGTCTATCCTCTCTCCTAAATTTGCTATTCCAACTCCGCGATCAACCATTTCTTTCTTAGTACTGCCTGAGGTGAAAAAGCCAGCAATGAATTCTAGATATTGCCTTCCGGTGAGGTTTTTGTAAGCCCCCGCATCTTCAGGCAGATAGCTAATGATCTTACGGACCTCGTTCGGCTCTTCTGTTACACTCTTCCCATATACAGTCAGCTCCCCCGATGTTACAGTTAGTAAGGTGGAAATAACACGCAGCGTCGTGGTCTTACCAGCACCATTAGGTCCAATGAGACCAAAGATCTCACCATCTTTAACATCGAAGCTGACGCCACCCACGGCCACATCGTTGCCGTAGGCTTTATACAGATCTTTGACTACCAATGCATCCATGCCGATATCTCCATAGGTATAACACCTGGCTGACCAGGTGGTACTACTCGTCAGTTGTAAAATATGTCCTTTATATGTACTTATGTTCAAAAAGTAGTAAACAAAGTAAGAGGTTTAGTCTGCCTGGTCGATATTACCAAGAGCCTTATTGATACTTTCCTGTAGGTTCTGGAACTTCTCCCGCAAGGTTTTTTCCTGGCGTTCCAAAGCCTTGATTCTGACTTCTAATGTTTCCTTACTGTCTTCCAGCTCAGTCTTGATCTTTCCTTTATCCTGAACTTTTATAAGCAGGGAGCCAACACTCTGATATATATCGGAATCTTCCGGTGTCGCTGTTAGTTCCTCCAGGGTACGCTCCAGCTCTTTCAACTGGGCTTCCATCTGGAACTTTTGGCTGCTGACAGATTGTAACTGTTGTTGAATCTGTTGGAACTGCGCTATCTGATTCTGAAGTTGCGGACTAATGTCTTTCATTTCTCTTCCCTACCAAACTATTAATGTCTTCTGTTATCTTAATCCATCCAATATACGAATTGAGAGCAGCCCTCAAAGCAGATATATCTTCCGCCTCAAACTCCAACATAAGTTCATTTCCGTCCACACGACCGTCGACGCGGCTCCGGGGGACCTCCCTGCCCATCTCTGGGGACAGGGATCTTAGGACCGACTCATTATCATCAAAGGCCATTCTGAGGGTTGCCGTCAGCATGATTGCACTCAGCGACCTTTAAGCACCTTCTTGATGTTGGGTCTTTCTTTGTAGAAGATCTTTGATCCACACTTCTCACATTGCAGACCCAATGCATTGACGTTCCTGATGGGTTCGTTACATTTACCACATCTATACAATTTTGCATCACCTCTAGAATCTCATTTTTCTGGTACCTTAGAGATGGCTTTTCTTGTTACTGGGGTATAGGCCAAAGCCGCG
>DUKW01000130.1 GCA_013329105.1 Candidatus Methanomethylophilaceae archaeon
AGTAGGCGAAGACGGTCGAGTTGTTGGTATTGATCTTAGACCGATCAAACCCGTACCGGGTGCAGAGACGCTCATAGGTGATATACGCTCTCCAGAGTCGATCACGGCGCTGAGGGAGCTGATAGGCGAGGCGGACGTCATCATATCGGATATGGCCCCCAACATCAGCGGCGCCTACTCTACTGATCATGCTCGTTCCGTAGACCTCTGTATGTATTGCCTGCAGGTGGCGGATACGCTGTTGCGTCAAGGGGGCAATATGGTCATGAAGGTCTTTCAAGGAGATATGATGGAGATCTTGCTCCGGGAGACGGAGAAGCGTTTCGATAACGTAAGGCTACACTCTCCCGAAGCCAGTCGAAAAACGTCATCCGAACTCTATGTGATTGCCAAAGGATTCCGCGGTCCGTCTGTTAACGTCGAGGCGGAAAAGGAGCGAACAGAAGGGCCGATCTTTAGTAAAAAGGGGACATTGCCATGAACGTCGGAAAGATATTGGCTGTGGGATGGAACTATCGTTCCCATGTTGAAGAAACGAATGCTGAGCCACCTAAAGAGCCTATAGTATTCATGAAACCATCTAGTGCTGTGATAGCTGACGGTGACGATATAATCATACCACCCGGAATCGGTAGGGTGGATCACGAAGTGGAGCTAGCCGTAATTATCGGTAGCGTGTGCCGGCTGGTCACGGTTGATAAGGCGCTTGAGTATGTGTCGGGTTTGGCTGTAGCCAATGACGTGACCGCTAGGGATATGCAGACCGAGGCACGGAAGGCAGGAAACCCATGGACCCTTTCCAAGGGTATGGACACCTTTGCCCCTCTTTCAGAACCTGTGCCCTCCGATTCAGTGGATGATATACAGGACCTGAGGTTGGAGCTGAGGGTCAACGGAAAGCTGCGGCAGGCGGGGAGGACATCTTTGATGATCTTCCCTGTGGCCGAGCTAATCTCTTACATCTCACGTTATATGACACTATGTCCAGGTGATGTGATCATGACCGGAACACCCGAGGGAATCGCCCCTCTGCATCGAGGAGATGAGGTCGTGGCCAGAATAGATGGTGTCGGTATTCTTCGTAACCGTGTGTGTTAATCCCAGAAGCGTTTCGTCCGTGCGTAATCTATTTCAGCTGCGAGGATGTCGCGCAGCAAAGCATCCTCGTCCCTGTGCATGTTGCGGAGTATGCGTGCCGCTGCATCAGGCCCTACACCCCTTCCAGCCAGCGTCAAGAGGGCGCGGTCGCCAAACTCCCTCACCAGTTCGGCACTTTTTACGATCCGCTTCAACTCTGCGCGCTCCGTTGCTACTGGATTTTTCAGGTTCAAAAGCTCCATTTTCTCCTTTTCGTAAGGTTTGAGCGCCGCTAGCATCCTCCCTCCGCAGCTGGGGCAGATGATTTTTTCGGGAGCTAGACCCACGTTCTGCCTCCACTGACTGTGGCAGTTTAGGCAGACGAGGTAGAGCGTCTCATCCTCCAAACGTTTCTTTAGGGCCATGAGAATGGCGTGGTCGGCGCGGGCGGGCTGAACCAAATCCTTGACGCTCCGTATGCCGGCGCGTCCTATCGGCCCTATCCTGTTGATAACGATCTGCAGTTCACCCTCTTGGAGGCGGCGGAAGAAGTCAGAGCTGTTCTCGATATCCATATCTTCCAAGAGGACCTTGTCCATCGTCTCTTGGTAAGCTGGAGTGCCTTCATACACGTCCATCAGTCTCTGTATGCGCATATAGCGGTAATCAGCGTCTCGGTCGACGATACCGAACTTCTTTGCAACGTAAACGAACCTCCTTCTAAGAACGTTGGAGTTCCGCACCACGAGACGCAGTAAGTCGTCTAGTGACTCAGGGCTGATTGAGCTAAGAGTCTCTACAATGACTCTAGCATCCACACGTTTCGGCAGCTCCAGAACGATGCGGTAGGCGTCGGAGCTCACGCCTACCCCCTCCCCTAATCGTGCGGACAGAAGGACCGACAAGATCTTGCCGATAGTGTCGTTCACCTTGCTGCCATGGCAGGAATTTACGATCGCCAGCCCATCACCCATCTCGACGCTGACGATCTTATCGGAAGGCATGTAGCCCTCTGCCATTTGAGATGCTAGATACTCTTCGATCGTACGCATGCAGATATCATTGCCGGGGTAATCTTCCAGCATTCCGGTTCGGCGCAGCATGCCAACTTCCATAGCCACATCGTAAGGCACGGGTATATCCTCTCCGACCCATGAGGGTACTGAGCCGATCTCGCCCACCTGCTCCACAAGTAACTCATCCTCACGAATCTCAACTATTCTCCAGCTTCTTCCTTGAGCTATGAACGTGGCGAAAGGCTCGGCGAAGCTCATGACGAAACTTTCGTCGAGTGTACCCACGACGCGGCGCGTGCCTATGTCGCGGATGAGAAAGGTCCTTTCATCGGGTATCATGGATATGTTGTCATAGAAATATCTCATACCTTTCCTGCTGCGACGGTACACGGGGCCGTCGATGTAGAGAAGCTTGATTGATGACAACTGATCAAGGACTGCGCTGACGGTCTTCTCCTCGAGATCACGAAAATGGCTTGCCCGTCTTATCGTGTTATATGCATCTCGGATATTCACCGCGCCGTTCATGGCTATGGCTATGAGCTGGTTGGCTAGCACTGTAAGCGGACATGTACGGACCCGTTCCCGTTCCATCTCGCCGTTCTGGGCTCGTCGCGTGACGACAAGTGACTCCAACAACTCATCGGGATCGGTTGATATCACCGCCCCTTTGGTGACACGGTCGATGCGGTGTCCGGCCCGGCCTATACGTTGAATGAGCCTAGAAGCCTGGCGCGGAGAGTTATACTGGATCACCATATCAGTACTACCCACGTCGATGCCCAGCTCCAGCGAGGAGGTACATATTAGAGCCTTCAGCTCTCCGGATTTGAAACGCTCTTCCATATCCACACGCACCTCCTTACTGAGTGAGCCGTGATGAACACCGATTGGAAAGTTTTCGTCCCAGATATGAAAAAGGGCGGCGATGATTTCGGCGGCCTCACGGGTATTGACGAAGAATAAACAAGACTCGCTCCGTTCTATGTGATGGCGTGCTAGACGCATCGCGGCCACAAGGTCCGGGTCGGCACGGAGGCGTTCTGCCACCACAATGTCGTTCTCCTGTTTCTCTGGTGTCT
>DUKW01000124.1 GCA_013329105.1 Candidatus Methanomethylophilaceae archaeon
TTCGCCCCGCCTGGGACTGGAGGTCGCAGGGCGCCAGGAGGTTTTCGGTAGCCTAGATGAGATCCTTGAGATATGCGATGAAATAGATAACGTAGTGCCGGTCATAAACTTCGCTCATTATCACGCACGTGAGGGTGGCCCTCTTGTTGAGCCTCAGGACTTCATCGAGCTCTTGGATAGGGTCCATGATTATGTCGGCGGTAAGTATCATACCCACTTCGCCGGCGTGGAGCATGAAAACTTCAATGAAAAGCGTCTGACACCGATAAAAAAAGGTGATCTGCGGTTCGAAGTTTTGGCTGAGGCGTTGGTGGAGATGAAACCAGAAATGACCATTATATCCAGCTCGCCTCTGCTGGAGCATGACGCCATGTACATGAAGGTCATCTACGAGAGGGTTCTCACCAAACGGGTGGCTAAGGCGATGCGCAAAAAGGAAAAACTGGCAGCTGAGCGCTTAGATGATGAGTATGAAGAGGACGATCAATGAGGAAGGCTGCACGTTATATCTTGGAAGAGATAGGCAAGTCCCTTGACATGATACCGGAAGAGATCGAAGATCTATTTGTCGACGCTCTCGTTGGTGCAAGAAAGATCTTCATCTACGGTGCAGGGAGGTCTGGTTTGGCGGGGCAGTTCTTCGCCGTACGCCTGGTTCAGTTAGGTTTGGACGTGCATTTTGTCGGTGACATGACAACACCTATCGTTTCCGACAAGGATGTAACAATCATAATCTCAAACACGGGGGAAACTATGTCTGCAGTGCAGACCGCTAATATATCGCGTCGCTTGGGTTCCTATGTTATCGGTGTTACTTCCGAGGCCGATAGCAAGCTAGCTCATGCCTCTAACCTCGTTATATACATCTCACAGGTATGTAATGGGGATAAAAAGGACATGGCGCCACTGGGGACCTTGTTTGAGGACAGTGTGGTATTATTCTTCGACAGTCTCATACCCTCTTTCATGGATAGGCTTAAGCAGGACGAATCGGCAATGCGTCAGCGTCATGCCATATGGGTCTAACCGCGATAAGGATCTTGGTACTCGTCCCAATATATTCCCATGGCTCTAAGCTTAACTCTGTTTTCATGAATATAGTATGCCTCAAGTTCATGATTCAGTGGATCCAGGACCAAGGCGCTGTGGTGAGGTAAGTTAAAGACACCCTGTTGAGTTCCCACATCTGTTTCAGACATGAAACAGCCCATACCAGGATGAGAGTGGTACCAGCCAACGATTGAATACTCAAAGTCTAGATCGTCGAGTGAGTCAAAGAGGCCTTCCATGCTCTCTTCGTGGAAACGAACGCTAGATATACTAGCGTCAAGATTAGTGGTCACAACGTCCCTCACGATGGCATATATTCTGCCATCGTGGGTGAAAGCCCCACCCAGCATCAGACCCATAACCTCCTGCTCCTTTGCCAGACCAGCAAGGGAGTGATTGCGCATTTTCTCCTCAGCAGTCTTCTGAATATACAGTGGCAACTCGGATCTCATCTCTTGGTAGAGGGCGTTCATGCGTTCTGTGAACCAACGATGGTTCGATATGCGTTCCGGAGGGGGTGGAGACCGCTCTTTCGGTGTCGTTTCTGTCCAGGAAGTTATCTTTGCCGGCATTGTCCCAATATCCTTGGTCGTGGGCGGACGATCTCAGGTCCGATGTCTATTTTATTGCAGTTGAAGTACTCAGCGGCTTTCGTGCAGCTAGGCGTCCCGAAGGGGCTCTTGGGATTAGGGTTGGTCAGAAGTGACTCCACCGATTTTATGAAGGACAAAAGAGTGGAGTTGAATGACCAGCCGTCCAACAACTTGATGCAAACGAAGCCGCCGTCTTCCGGCATCATGATGTTGGGATGGAAGACAGGGGTCCGCCATCGCACCCTCGGTTTTTCAAAGGGATAGCTTTTATCTATTATCACGGCAAAGCGGTGATTTCGGCGTTTAACGACTCTTCCACCAACTAATGCCGGCCCTATAACATTGTTCATCTCAACATTCACTGACACCGGGAACTGGTCCAAATCTCCCTCTACATGTATATTCACACCCATATAGCGGGAGCAAGCATCCAACTCATTTCGGAGACGGGAGACCAGCACGTCCGGTGGCAGAGGCATTCAACCACCCTCAGGATCCGGGATAAGCTCTAAAACGTCCTTGTTCTTCAGCTCTGCATCCTGAACGGTGGACTGACCCTTGAGAAGTCGCTTCCCCCGTCGAAGAACGTAGGCTCCCGCCTCTTTCTGCCAGAACTCGGCGGCACCCTCTATTATGTCTTCTATGGTTGTATGTGGCTCTACCTCCATATTCAGTGTAGAGCCGTTCTCGGCGTTTCTTACTGTTATTTCAATCACCAATAGGCATCACCATTCTCTAAATTCTTTTTCAGTTGATTTAATAGAACTGCTACATTAACACTACATCTAATGGTTGGGGCACTTTTCATCGATCTCAACTTCTAGCTCTAGGAGATCGTTGCTGAAGCCATCGTAGAACATGACGTTGTGTATGCAGGCATTCTCTTTCCCGCTGAGGATTTTCAATACCTCCCGGACCTGCAAAGCTGCAATAACAGCCGTGGTGGTAATCTCTGCCGCCATTGGAGGCTCATAGTACGAGAAGTCTCCACCCGTGCAGCTGAATCGTCTTTCCATTACCCGATAATGGCTGTTGTTCATTGTGCACTGAATACAGGGCCCATCCTCCAGTACCACCTGAAGCTTAGCGCGCATACCATCTGTCCCCGCATCAACATAGGGAACGCGGTGATAGCGACAGTGGGCGTTGACATGCAGTCTGGCTTTTATATTGTCTAGACATCCCAGCACAACATCGTATGAGTTCCAGTCGATCTCTGTTTCTTCCACCACTCCATTCAGGGCGCGGATCTCTGATTCGGGCACCAGTTCGCGCGCACCTTGTGCGACCACATCTGTTTTAGGTTTTCCCTCATCTCTCGCACGGAAGAAGAGGCAACGGTTCATATTGCTCAACTCCACGCTGTCCATATCTATTACGGTTATGTGGCCTATGCCGGAGAGTGCGAGGTTCTTAACAGTCTCATTGCCTATGGCGCCAGCACCAACGACTAAACACCGTGCTCTGCGCAAAGCATTGACATCAAGCCAATCTATGCGTCTTGAGCGGTCCCATTTATCATTGGGGCGGGCGTGAACCATAGTCTTAGAATTATCAATGGGCGATATATAAATTCGGATTGGATGCAGGTTGTTGTAAAAATCATCTAGGAACAGGGGCCCGACAATAAGGTAGTTATCAATATAGAGAAAAAGGACGTCTTGCTATTTTCTCTCAATCCTAACCGCGTGTTACACTCTCTGTAATAATTTGTGGATTGTACTCTGTGCCTAGTATGTTATATATGAAATTATCAATCATCACTGGGATAATCTATGACAGACTTCAAGGTCACACCCTGGGAAGTAAGCGGGAACATAGACTATGATGCCCTAGTGGAGCGTTTTGGCACCAGCCGCATAGATCCAGCTCTGAAGGAAAGGCTGGCCTCCTACGGTGGCCTGCATCCTTTGCTGAAGAGGGAGATATTCTATTCCCATCGTGACCTTGATTGGATTCTTGATCTATATGACAAGGGTGAACCCTTTTTCCTCTATACAGGCCGTGGCCCTTCGGGCGGGACACATTTGGGGCATCTGCTGCCTTGGATATTTCCCAAACATCTCCAGGAAACCTTTGGTGTTATGATGTACTTTCAGCTGACGGATGATGAGAAGTTTTTATTCCGTCCGGAGTTGGAGTTAAAAGACACACGCGCTATGGCCTATGACAACGCCCTTGATTTCATGGCACTGGGTTTTGATCCCGAGAAAACGAGGATAATCCTCGACACAGCGTGCATAGACCGCCTCTACCCTCTCGCCCTCAAGGTATCCAAGAAGGTCACCTTTTCCACGGCCCGTGCTGTTTTCGGGTTCGACAACAGTACCAATATAGGCTCTATATTTTACACGTCTATACAGGCGGCGCCTTGCTTTCTGGAATCAGATATGAAAG
>DUKW01000076.1 GCA_013329105.1 Candidatus Methanomethylophilaceae archaeon
ATTTGAAGGCAAGGGGTGTTTGGATGTTCACGCCTTCCGCCGTATATGATCAAAGTGCCGGTCCGAACGCCGGCAAGAAGATCGCCTAAATGGGGCATAAACCATTTATTAATTCTTTTTATCATTAAGCCAGCGTAGGTTAGCTAGAGGTACCGTTATCTCGAAGCGGGCCCCCTTCCCTTCTACGCCGACTTCTCTTATCTTCATATCAGTGAGCTCCAATATCTCTTTGCTGATAAAGAGTCCATAACCTGTGCCATCGCCGTAACCCCGGTCGAATATCTTTGATTTCATAGAGTTAGGTATGCCCTTGCCGTCATCTTGATAGACTATCACTCCCTCATTCTGGCCGTGACCGAACTCAATCTTTACTTTTTTGGCATTTCCTCCGTGTTGTACAGTGTTCTCAAAAAGGTTGTAAAAAACATTCATGAAAAGCGGGTCAGCAAGGACTTCCACCGGGCAATCGACGGTCACATCCAATGAGCTAAATTCCGGTCTTGCGGCCATCTTCTTAACCTTTTCAGGTATGTTATGCCATTCTGGTGTCTTGGAGCCTATATCCTGATATTGGCGCGTGAACTCCAGTTGACGGATTATCTTATCTATAGATTCATTCGCCTTTTTGAGATAATCCCATGAGTTTGTATCTGGCAAGATATAACCATCAAGATCAAGTAGACCTAAGTATCCCTGGAGGGTAGAGATCTCTTTGAGGATGTCATCTCGACTTATACTGGAGAGGATATTGAGTTTTTCATTAGCGGACATTACCTCCATTTGCTGGGCAATGCTGCCCGTAATGTCCTGGAGGATGCCTACAATCGCGGATATATTGCCGTTTTTGTCATGTTTTACGGTCATATACACCCTTCCCCAGATCTCCTCGCCTCCTTTGCGGTAGAGTTTTAGTTCCAATTTGGCGTTTTCCAGTCTTCCATGCTTTAAATCGGATTCCGTGTCTAGGTATTGCTGTTTGAACTCGGGGTGTATGTGTGTGAAGAATACATCATTTGGTAGATACTCCTCTGGACGATATCCCATGAGTGATCTCCAGCGTTGATCTGCGTGTGTGTTCCCGTCGTTCACATTCTGTTCCCACACACCGAGCCCTGCACCCCACAGGGCTATGTTGAGTAGATCTTTGCTGTCCTGGAGCTCTTTAGATGTCTCTTCCAGGCTTAGCATTGTCTGCTTGCTTTTGATGACAAGTAAAGATATCATCCATCCGACGAAGACAAAGAGTATCAACCATATCAACAGAATGATTGCATATCGATATCCTGGGTTGTAAAGGGAGTACGATACCATAAGGGGAATGGAGCCGATTAGGAATGCCTGGAACGGTCCGTATTTTGGCATGTAATATGAGGCCAAGATCATGGGGAGGTAATAGAGGCTCAGATAAGCCTGAGAGTATTCTGTCAACTCATTTACTATCATAGAGGATTGTACAGCTATGGCCAGAAACAACGTAACGAGAATTAGGGCAATCCTCACCCATGGTCTATTATGCCCACTCGTCTCGTCATCGCTCATGGTTGACCATCAGAGATAAGCGATTGGAGATTATAACATCTTCTGCATATTTTTGAAGAAAAATTAGATAGTTAGGATTGTATCAAGTGATAATGAAGCTGGACAAGAAAATGCTCATAGTGTCTGCCCTCTGTGGTATTGTAATGGCAGTGATCGGTTTCATTATGATGTATTTCTTTGATGAATTGTGGTTAGGTGCTCCTCTTTTCATTTTGGGTATGATCTTTTTGATTTTCGGTGGGCAAGGCATAGTGATAAAAATGGAGGTGGAATTTCGCCAACACCCTTGATGAGGTCTTAGTTAGAATGAATATGGCAGCGTCAGACGGAGATCAATATAGATAATGGTAGGGTAACAGAGGGTGCTCCCCATACACGGGGCGACAAGGAGTCAAAAAGAACGGAGTCGCTCGCGATGCTGTTAAATATTATGTGCAGCAGAATCGCGATCACAAAACCATTGATCATGCAAGGAGGCCCATCTCTGGAAACGAAACATCCTGGAAGGGATGTGTTCACCATATGCAGAGGCGGTGTCGTTATGGATCTTAGAGTAAGAAGAAGCAGGTCCACTGCCGATACAAAATAAAGTATGCTTTCCATGATACCGAAACGGGCCCCTCCACAGAGACCCGTTATCATGCTTCGGACACCCATATCGTCGAGACAAATGCCAGACCTTTAATGACATCTTCCATTATAGGAGCGATGATAAGGGTCTAAGCTAAAGAAGGAAGGATATCGTCATGGAATCCCCAATGTAATGACTGTAAAAACGGATGCTATACCAAGACAGATTGCCAACAGTGCCATCATCAACGCAGTCCGACCGTTTTCTCATACTGTACTGAATGACTTAAGTTCTTTATCATCATCGCTCTGGAATGTACGATTAATGGTTAACAACTCCTTAAATATGATTTCGATTTTAAGTAAGCAAGAGGTACAACATGGACGACCCAATCGTATTGGAGGGTTTGACCAAATCTTTTGGTGATTTTAAGGCACTGGATTCTGTGGACCTTAGGGTGAGGAAGAACAGCTTCACTGGTTTCCTTGGGCCCAATGGTGCTGGTAAAAGCACGACCCTAAAGATTCTTACCAATCTGATAAAAGCCACTGCAGGCTCCGCGTATATCAATGGCATCGATGTAACAAAGGATTCCAAAAATGCCTTGGCCAATGTGGGTGTTGTTGTGGAGACCCCTGAGTTTTACCCATATCTAACTCCGAGAGAGATATTTGGATATATTGGGGAACTTCACGGAATGACCCATGAGGAGATCGACGCAGAAAGCGAAGACATCCTGGAGCTTTTGAAAATGACTGAGTGGAGCGATAAGAGGATAGGGCAATTCTCAAAAGGCATGAAACAGAGAATCGCGATAGGGCAGGCTCTCCTTACGGATCCGGAGATCGTTATCCTCGACGAGCCCACTTCTGGCCTGGATCCCCGTGGGATGGTGGAGATTAGGGAGATTTTGGAGTCACTGCGCAGCAGCGGTCTGACTATCTTCATGAGCTCCCATATGTTATATGAGGTATCAGAGTTGTGTGACCGTGTAGCCATTATTGAGAAGGGAAAGATAATCGCTGATGGCTCTGTAGATGAACTTTTGAGAACCAATGGCATACGTCGCGTTGAGGTTCAGACCCTGAACGAGATATCCAACAGCATCCTGGAGACGATAGGATCATGGAAAGAAGTGAATATGGTGCAGAGGAGTTCACCGCATTCTATGGAGATAAACCTCAGCGGGGGGGAGAAGGAGCAGGCCGAGTTACTGTCCAAACTCATCGCTCTCGGCCTGGGGGTATTTGAAATGACCAGTAGCGGATCCAACCTAGAAAGCCTCTATATGGAACTGGTTAAGGAGTCGAGGTGATCAGGATGAGAAAACTCCCAAACGATCTCAGTCAGGCCATTACCGTTGCAAAATATGAGAGTTACAAGTATCTGCGCGGCAGGAAAATCCTGGTATTCCTCGGTCTAATCGTACTGCTATTGGTCCTCCAGACGGCAGTCCCTTATCTTTTGGATACAACCCTTCCTCAAGATCCAAAGGGTCTGGCTGAGTATTATATGTCGCTTGTAGGCACTTTTATAATCATAGCCGCCACGCTATTTGCCGCTGATTCTTTAGCGTCAGAATATGAGCACCGTACAGGGTTTCTGATCTTTCCTCAACCAATGAAAAGAGGGTCGCTCTTCGCAGGTAAGTTCCTGGCGAGCTTCTTGGTATCAATGTTGATGGTACTAATCTATTATGTGGTATTTTTCATAATATCGCTTTATATCACCGGTACAGTGTATCTCGACACATTTGTATCGCTGGGGTTGGCGGCACTCTTTGTTCTCGCCGCTACCGGTTTCGGGTTTTTTGTAAGTGCCTTTATGAATAGAGGCAGTACGGCCTCGATACTGGTTTTTGCGGCTTTGTTCCTGATCTTTCCAATAGTGGATTCGATATTGATGTTTGCCAACTACGATCCGTTTTTTACGTTGAGTCAGGCAGGCAATGCCGTATACAATGCCATTGCTGGCATAGAGACGTATACCATGGACGCTGGTATGGGTATGACAATTACTCTCTATTATCCTGAGACGAACAAGTCAGCAGTGGTGCTTACGGTATGGGCAATTGTTACCACCATCATTGCCGCTTTCCGTTTCAAGAGCCGTGAGATCTAAGCGTTTCAAAACACCCTTCCTCTTTCCTTTCGTAAACCAATCTAATCAGAATGACCATGCCCAGTGCAGCGACAGCATAAATCACTCCGACGAAGAACCCCCCCTCGAAACCCAGCATCATCTTGTCCATGGTGGGGGCTGCCCCGGCGAGTAATTGGAATACCGCGGGCATGGTTGCCGAGCCCAGGACATTGCCTATTTGCCTGATCATTTGGTGAGTCCCCGATGCGGTGCCAACCATATCCATTGGCACCCTGCAGAATATGCGACGATTGTTAGGAGCGTTGAATAGACCATGGCTCACTCCCATGATCACAAGACCCATAGAGGCAATAAAGACACCATCAACACGCCCCATTACCATGAAAATGGTCATAGCCAGCGCCATAGTACCTGTTCCTACCAGAGTCAGAACCATAGACCCGTGACGGTCGGAGATGCTGCCAGCAATAGGGCCGAGAGCGATGATGAAGAGCGACGGAATAACGAAAAGAGAACCCATAAGCGCCCCTCCCACACCCTCAACGTCCTCGAGATAGAATGGCAGAAGGATCATGGCGCCGTTGTAGCACATATATAAGAACATCATGCTAAGCAGAGGGAGCATCACCATCTTATCCTGAATTATCTCTCTAGCAAGGAGAGGATAGGCAGCAGTCTTTTGTCGCCAGAGGGTTGCTGAAAGTGCCAGTATGGCGATAACCGCTGAAGCGTATACCATCGGCGTCAGTCCACCTATGAGAGCGCGATTGATCGCCAGGGTCGATGTAAGTATGGTCACAAACACCGTTGCCGTCTGTAGCAGATCTGCCGGGTATCCTTTAGTTTCGCTGTCGGGGATGAAGGCCAGAGCCATACATAGGCCACATACGCCTATGATAGCATTAAGGTAGAATATACCATTCCATTGAAGATAGTCTATTATGACACCAGATAGAAAAGGACCGAGCATGAGGCCCAGCGCTCCAAATATGGAAAAGTATCCCAATCCCTTTCCTCTGATATCTTCAGGAAGATTGATGGAGACTATAGCAAAGTTTACAGATACCATCATGGCCGCGCCTATTGCGGCAAAGGCCCTGAGAATTACTAATAGCCAAAAACTTTCTAGGTGATATGCTAACCCTATAAACAAATTAAAAAGGGAGAACATCGCCATACCGATCAAGAATATACGGCGATGACCGAAAACGTCCCCCATCTTGCCAAAAGGAAGCAGTAAACTGCAGAGAATGATACCAGGTACAATAATTAGCCATGTCGATGTTCCCACATCAAGTGCGTAATGTTTGGTAATGGTCGGCAGCGCTATATTAACCATGTTTATATCAAAGGACATAAGAAATAGGCTGACCGCAGCTGAGCTGACGATCAACATATATTCCATTCCTTTTGCACTCATAAAGGGATATGTTGTTTTTAGGCGATAAATAACTTGGTCAGTGAGGCAGAGTCAGCACAAAGAGACTGAAGAACGACAATTTGTTTCTATGGCGGTATTGTTTAAAGATGCTGCAAATCTGAAGATCATCACTGATGTGGTAAGAAACTAAGCATCTATAGCTTAATATTTTCTTTAGTGTCTTGGCAGGAAAGCTTACTTCCTATCACGGCCATCCAATTTTTCTCTTCCCATAGTATCGCTTTGGCATCTGCTCCGTTACCTTCAAGGATGCGGACGATCTCATCAGGGTGTAGAAGTTTCATACCGTGTATACGCGCATTCTCTTTGTTTCTTTCATTAAAAGCGGGGTGAGGGTATGCTTCAGACACTATCATAACTGTGCCGTTAGGACGGAGGCATCGACAGATCTCCTCAAGGCCTTTCTGCACGTCATCCCAGAAGAAATAACTCTCAAAGGACGTTACGAGATCGAAGGTTCCGTCCGGAAAAGGCAGTTCAGTTACCGAGGAAAGACAAAGTTCGAGTCTTTTGATAACGTCGCTGTCGACCGTAGAGGCACAATATTCTAAGGCATCGGGAGATATGTCTACTCCCGTCAGAGAAGCAGAGGGCCATATATGACCCATAAGATTTATGGCTAACCCCCCTCCGCATCCCACATCCATTATTTTATTGTAGTTTCCGTCTTTGATCAATGAGAGGGCCCATACAGTCAGATCACGATGATGAATGTTCATCTCTTCCATTGTTTTTTTACCCATTTCCCCTGTAGGCATTGAGAACGCCGTTTTCCCAGGTCTATTCATACCTCTGATAATGCCTGGTATGTAAAAAAGGTTAAGGAATATGTTGATATGCTCTTAACAACCAATATATCGTCCTTATTGGATACGAGCGACAATGGATGAGATCGATGTCAGGATGATTATGGAATTGGCGATCAATCCCAGATCAACGTTCAGAGAGTTGGCAGCCACTTTGGGCATGTCGGTCAACGCTGTGTACAAACGTTTCCAGTCTCTTTGTGATCAAGGGGTGCTGAGAGCGTTCCTAGCATCTCCCAGCCCACTGGTTTACGGGACAAAGATGTTTTTTCTAATGGCCAATTATAATCCCATCGAAGAGGATAAGGTGCTCTCTTATTTAGAATCTGATGACAGAGTGATCTATGTATACATCCTATCTGGGAACGTCATTTATGCAATCGTTCTCCTAAGGCCCGGTGACGATGTCAAGAGTGTGAGGGACCATCTCGTGCAGGTTGCCGGGCTAAAAGATACCCTTTGTGATACCATTAATCTTCCGGCAATGGGTTCGTTAGATGGTGAGGACCACGCCATCATCAGAGCGCTGCATGAGAATTGCCGAATGTCACTCAAGGAGGTTGCAGAGTGCACAGGGATCTCTATGAAAACAGTTAGGCAGAGGTTCCAAAAGATGAGGAATGAGGGTCTGATATGGACACGTCTTTCTTGGTCGCCGCTTAGCAGTGGGGACCACTTTACATTTCTCCTCATAACCTTAACGGACCCAGATTTGAGGGCGGGTCTCGTTAATAAATTGCTGCGCGAACACATGCCTCCTATAATAGGCATAGTTGCTCCGTATGAACGCTCTGATTTGATTCTTTTAAACCTTTGGACCCATAACCTTATAGATACGCATGAAGCGAGACGCCTGCTGAGCGAGGCGGGTACAGTGAGCACTCTGCAGTACCATGTGCTTATTGATATGAGGGAGAACCATTGCTGGTTGGACAGGATATCAGAAGGTATCAGTCAGCCGTAAACACCGACGGTCGAAGTCATGTATTTGGGCCATATGGATATGACCAGGGCAATGTGTTCATCATAAACTCTCCGGAGTTTTCACCATCTAAATCGGCGGTACAAAAAAAGGCGATAGAATATAAATTTTAAGATGTTTTAATTTGCCCGTGAAAAACGGCTATGCACTTCAGTACCTGTCCCGTCGGGGCGGGGGGTGGGGTTTGTAGGAATTCCCCCAAAAGACGGGGCCGGCCCGGGGGGGGGTGAAGGGGGCTCTGCACTCCTGGCCCCCGGCCGGGCAGGGGGGCGTGGGGGGGGCGCGGGGGGGGCTCGGCCGGGGCG